>NZ_APCQ01000789.1:0-24665 GCF_000410615.1 Novosphingobium sp. B-7
AGGCGCCGGGCATGCCGGTGTTCGACAACGGCGCGGCCATGCCGGCGCTGGAAGACCTGACGCTGCCGGCAGACCTGCCGATGGCGTTGCCGGCCGATCTGCTCAAGACCCGGCCCGACGTAGCGGCAGCCCCCCCAACGCTGGAAGGCGCGGCGGCCGACGTGAAAGTGGCGATGGCCGCGCGCCTGCCGCAGCTCACGCTGTCGGCCACCGCCGGTGGCACGGCCGAGGACTTTGGCCGGATGTTTGCCGATGGCAATCCGTTCTGGCAGCTGCTCGGCGCGCTGGCGGCGCCGATCTTCCATGGCGGGTCGCTCAAGCGGCAGCAGCAGGCAGCCGAACACGCGCTCGATGCGGCCAAGGCCGGCTATCGCGGCACGGCGCTTCAGGCCTTTGCCGATGTCAGCAATGCGCTGACCGCGCTCTCGGCCGATGCCACCGCACTGTCGATCGCGCAGCGTGGCGATTCGGCAGCCTCGGCCAGCCTGGGCTTCGTCAAGCGGCAGCTGCAGCTGGGCGGGGTGGGCACGCTGCAGGTGCTCAATGCCAGCGCCGTGGCACAGACCGCGCGGGCGCAATACGTGGCCGCCAAGGCGGCGCGCCTGTCTGACACCGTGGGCCTGTTCGTGGCGCTGGGTGGTGGGCTGCAGATGCCCCAGGGCGCAGCGCCAGCCGGGCAGTGAAACAGCAAAAGCCCGCGTCGGTGATCCGACGCGGGCTTTCCCCTGTTGCCCTTGGGCGAACGCGATTAGGTGATCAGAACGAGGCCATCAGCGAGACCACGCCAACCGTCTTGCCGGCGCGATACATCTGCTCGCCCGAAACCCCGGCGAAGGGATTGTTGGCAGCGTCCTGGCGGCTGACGTTGGTGCCGACGACCGAGAAATCGAGCGTCAGGTTCTTCCACGTCGTGCTGACACCAGCGGTGTAGTCGATGTATTCCTTGGTGTAGTTGAACGAGCCGCCAGTGTGACCCAGGTGGGTGTGGATCGTGAACGGGCTGTGCGGAATCGCGCCCGACAGTTCACCATAGACATAGGTGTCGGTGCGCGTGGCATAGACATCCAGGTTCTTCTGGTGCGGGGCGAAGTTGATGCCGGCCTTGGCGTTGATCGGGCCGAGCGCCTTGGACAGCGAGCCATAGACTTCATAGAAGTTGAGGCCCGGCGCACCGGGATAGATGTAGCCATAGAGGCCCACGTCAACCGTCACGCCGCTGTTGCTGAGGCCGTGGGTAAAGCCGCCATAGACGTCGATTTCGGTGCCGCCGATGTTGACCGCCGGGCTGGGCGAAGCGCTCGAGCCCCAGGTCGAGACGTAGAAGCCCGAGCTGTGCGACAGGGTCAGCGTGCCCTGGACGGCCGGCAGGTTGTTGGACTGCGAGATGCCGCGGAACCGGTACTGGCTGATGACGCCGGCGGCGCCAGTCACCTTGAAATCGCTCGGGGGCGCGGTCTCGTCGGCCATGGCAGGCACGGCATAACCGGCAAGCACGGCAAGGCTGAACGCCGTGGCGACCTTGGCCACGCGCGACTTGATGGACGTACGCATGAAATACCTCTTGATTTTGTCTTTGACGCGTCGCCCCGCCTGCACAAATCGCCCCGGCCTCTTTCTTGCGCGGGCTGGTTGACGACTTGCGCTTATCTGGATGCCGCCGCCTGCTGCGTTGCACAAGACCATTCCGCCGACCGTGGCATTCTCGTTCTGGAATGTGTCTTTTGTGCATCATAGTGTTTCTGGCGCTTGTCTCGGCCGCGGCAGCACCCATATAGTTTGGCGAATGATCGTCACGGCCGGTGCATGCTGAAGTTGCTTAAGTCACTCGTTTCCGGGGCGCGGGCAGAACCGCCTGCTCCGCCCACGCTGGTTCCTGCGGGCCAGCGCGTCTATGCGGTGGGTGACATTCACGGCCGGCTCGACCTGTTCGAGCAGATGATTTCCCTGATCGAAGCCGATGACGCCGCGCGCGGTGACCACAGCATGGTGAAGACCACCGTGATCCTGCTGGGTGACCTGATCGATCGCGGGCCAGACAGTGCCGGCGTGATCGATACCGCCCGCGCCTGGGCACAGCGGCGGCGCGTGCGCATCCTGGCCGGCAATCACGAGGAAATGTTCCTGGGCGCGTTCGAGCGCGACGAAACCCTGCGCCATTTCCTGCGCCACGGCGGCCGGGAAACGCTGCTGAGCTATCCGATAGATCCGGAAGACTATGCCCGGATGACGCTGGAAGAACTGCGCGCCGCGATGCCCGATTTCGTGCCGCAGGCCGACATCGCGTTCCTGCGCGGGTTGGAAGACCAGATCCGCATCGGCGACTATGTCTTCGTGCATGCCGGCATCCGCCCCGGCGTAGCGCTGGACGAACAGGTGCCCGGCGACATGCGCTGGATTCGGGGGGAGTTCATTGCCGACCGGACCCCGCGCGATTTCGCCGTGGTGCATGGCCATACCATCGTTGACGAGCCGGAGCTTTCGCCGCTGCGCGTCGGCATCGATACCGGGGCCTATGCCTCGGGCCGGTTGACCGCCGTCGGGCTGGAAGGCGCAGAGCGCTGGCTGCTGGTGGCGCAGGACGAATCGGCAGAGGCCAGCCCGGGCTGACGGGCGCGGGCCTGTCCCTGCAACGCCAAGTGCATTTCGCCGCAAACTGCCGCTGATCCTGGTGCAAGCGGTTGCTTTGGCGCCGAATGTTTCGCACTTGCGCAAATTCTTTGCTGTTGTTGCGAAGCCGCCACAATCTGCACCATCGTTGCGCTGCGATGCTTTCACTTGAAATGATTGGCAAGACTGCGCGGCTCTTCCTGAAGCATTTTGTCTTGAACGCCAAAATCAAGTAAAAATTGCAGAAATTTTGTCATTTTCGTGTCACAAGAAACCGGTCAGGGAGGCCTGCCGGCGCGTGGAAGATTTGTGCCGGCGCCCTGCCATGCGTCGGGTCGTCTGATGGCAGCGGGGACGGACCATCTTTCTGTCGTTGCATCGCGGCGACTGATTACACGCAACGGGGACACCAATGCACCGCTCGCACTTTACTGCCGGCTCCATGCTGGCGCTGGGCATGGCTCTGGCCAGCACGCCCGCCTTCGCCCAGTCCACTGGTTCGGTCGATTTCGAACAGCAGGCCATCGTGGTCAGCGGCCGTGCCGCCAAGTCGGTGAACGGCGTTCAGCTGCCCGACACGCCCAAGGCCAAGCAGGTTCTCGACCAGACGATCATCGCCCACCAGACGCCGGGCCAGACGATCAACGACATCATCAACCTGGTGCCGGGCGTCAGCTTCCAGAACAACGACCCGTTCGGCTCGGCCGGCGGCAAGCTGTTCATCCGCGGCTTTGACAATACCCGCATCTCGCAGACGTTCGACGGCATGCCGCTGAACGACACCGGCAACTATGCCCTCTATTCGAACCAGCAGCTTGACCCCGAAATCATCGAGCAGGTCAACGTCAACCTCGGCACCACCGACGTAGACTCGCCCACGGCGGCCGCTTCGGGTTCGACCGTCAACTATCGCTCGCGCATGCCGACCGAAGACTTCCACGCGCGCATGCTGGGTTCGGTGGGCGATTTCAACTTCATGCGCATCTATGGCGAAGTTGACACCGGCAACCTGACGGCCTCGGGCCTGCGTGGCTGGATCACGGCCTCGAGCGCGACCAACAACGCCGTGTTCGGCGGCATCGGCAAGATCGACAAGAAGCAGTTCAACGCCAAGCTCTATCAGCCGATCGGCAGCAACGGCGACTTCATCTCGATCGCCGGCCACTACAACAAGAACCGCAACAACTTCTTCGGCTCGGTGCCGATGTGGACCGAAAACTACGGTTCGCGCGTGGTGGGCGGTTCGTCGGCCAACCGCTATCCGCTCAACGGTGACGAGCGCTTCTACCAGGAAGCCCGCTGCACCACCGCAGCGGCCAATGCCGGCGTTGCCGACGTGGCCAACTCGTGCGGCTCTGACTACGAATACCGCTACAACCCTTCGGACACGGCCAACGTGCGCATCAACACGCGCTTCACCCTGGCCGATGGCCTGGTGCTGACGGTCGATCCCTCGATCCAGTGGACCAGCGCGAACGGTGGCGGCACCGTGGTGGCGACCGAAGCGGCAGCGCCCAATGGCACGCTCGGCTTCAATGGCAGCAACTACTACTTCGGGCGTGACCTCAACGGCGACGGCGATCTGCGTGACACCGTGCGCCTGCTGGCGCCGAGCCAGACCAAGACCGCGCGTCTCGGCCTGCTCGCCTCGCTGCGTTACGACATCAACCCGAACAACACGATCCGCGTGGCCTATTCGTATGACCGCGGCCGCCACAAGCAGACCGGTGAACTGGGCAACCTCTACACCAACGGCTTCGGCGTGGACTACTTCCCGTCGGAAAACGCGCTGACCGACGCCAAGGGCAATATCGTCCAGAAGCGTAACCGCCTGTCCTATGCGATCCTGCACCAGGTCTCGGCGGAATATCGCGGCACGTTCGATGCGCTGTCGGTCAACATCGGCCTGCGTATGCCCTTCATGAAGCGCAACCTGAACAACAAGTGCTTCACCACCGGCGCCAGCGGCGGCGTGGCGTGCTATGCTACCTCGGGCGATCTGGCGACGATGGCGGCTGCCAACCCCTATGTCGTGACCGCAGCCGGCCTGCCGACCAGCGGCTGGGCGGCACCGCAGCAGCGCGTGTTCACCTACAGCAAGCCGCTGCCGACCGTGGGCTTCACGCTCAAGGTCGCGCCGTCGGCTAGCATCTTTGCCAACTATTCCAAGGGTCTGCAGGTGCCGGGTACGGACAACCTGTATAACTCGTTCTACTTCCCGCTGAACAACGCGGCGGCCAAGCCCGATCCGGAAACGACCGACAACTTCGATGCTGGCGTGCGCTTCCGTTCCGGCCCGCTGCTGGCGCAGGTTTCGGCCTGGTACACGATCTACCAGAACCGTCTCGCCTCGGCGTTTGACCGCGATCTCCAGGTTTCGATCTATCGCAACCTCGGCCGCGTGGACAAGTATGGCTTCGACGGCTCGCTGGCCTATGCGCCGACCAAGGATCTCTCGTTCTACGTGTTCGGTTCGTACCTGCACTCGAAGATCCGCGACAACGTCGACGCCGGCACCTGCTCGGCGGCCAACGTGACGCTGGGCATGTATGGCTGCGCCACGGCCGGCACCCAGGCGTTCTACCAGACGGCTGGCAAGCGTGAATCCGGCGCCCCGGTCTACACCTTCGGTGGCCGTGTCGATGGTACGGTTGGCCCGCTCTCGCTGGGCGTGCAGGCCAAGCGCACCGGTCCGCGTTACGTGAACGACCAGAACCTGCCGTTCTACGTCAACAGCGGCGGCAAGCTGGAAATCTTCCCGGCCAAGACGCGCCCGTACACCGTCGTCGATCTCGACGCGAAGCTGGCCCTGTCGAAGGTTGCGGAAATGTTCAACGAACGCACCTTCCTGCAGCTCAACGTCACCAACGTGTTCGACGTGAACTATGTTGGCGGCTTTGACGGCACGCTGATCAGCCAGGCGACCAACGGCAACCCGATCACCTATGCGCAGCTCAGCCCGCCGCGCACGCTGATCGCGACGCTCAGCTTCGGCTTCTGATCCTTTCGGACAGAACTGGCAAAAAAGCCCGCCGTCATCCCTTGGGGTGGCGGCGGGCTTTTCATTGTGGGGCGCCGCTGCGCCGGGATGCGCGCGAGGTGCGACCAGCCGTGCTGCACTGCACTATCCAGAACTGTGTCAACTGCGTCATTCTAGGCGCGGTCTCATGCGGTCGGGAACGGACGCCTGCTTTCGTCGTTGTGCTTTGCAGCAATGTTGTTCCGGTTGAATGCGTGATCCTGCGGCAAGAAGGGGGCAAGCCCTGCCTGCCAAAGATGTGATATCCGGCGGCTCGGCTTACACGCTGGAGGGGCCGTCTCTCGCCACCGGGAGGCGGCCTTTCCGCTACTATTGATAGACGCAGGTGTCGTACTGGCCGCGCACCACCGAGGACCGCGCGGCAATGGCATTGCCATGGCGGCGCACAAATCCGCTTGCGCCGGTCACTTCGCGCACCTTGGGCTGGGGGAAGGCGGCAGCGATTCGTGCCGCCTCGATCCGCGACAGGTGCAGCGCGCCCTTGTTGTAATAGCGCTGGGCGCCGGCCTCCACGCCATAGGTGCCGATGCCGGTTTCCGCGACGTTGAGATAGACCTCCATGATTCGCCGCTTGCCCCAGATCTGCTCGATCAGCACGGTGAACCAGGCCTCCAGCGCCTTGCGGAAATAGCCGCCGCCCTGCCACAAGAACACGTTCTTGGCGGTCTGCTGGCTGATGGTGGAGCCGCCGCGAATCCGGCCGCCCTGCTGGTTGCGTTCGAATGCCTGGAGCATGGCAGCCTGATCGAACCCGTGATGGGTGCAGAACCGCGAATCCTCGCCGGCGATCGCTGCGTCGACCATCGTGCGGTCGATGCGCGTGAGCGGCGTCCAATCCTTGGTCACGCTGTTGCCGTCCATCAGCATCGTGGCGGTGATCGGCACCGGCACCCACTTGTAGATCAGCACCCACAGCACGCTGCCGACCAGGAACACGACGATGGCGCGGCCCAGCCACCAGCCGAGCCGCCAGGCCATGGAGCGTTCCTGGGACGGGCGGGAGGGCATGAGGTGCTTGAACATGCCCGCCTTATGCCGCGCTGCGGAATGGCAATCAATCCGGCGGCGTCACGCGATGCGCGCACCGCGCGCTAGGGGGCGCAAACTTTTGGGCAGGGCGTTGCCATCGGCAGGGCCACCCCCCACTTTGCACGCGACAGAAAAAGGATCGCCTTCATGAAAACCAGCGGCAACACCATCCTCGTCACCGGCGGGGGCAGCGGCATCGGGCGCGCATTGGCCCAGGCCTGGCATGCGGCGGGCAATACCGTCATCGTCACGGGCCGCACGCTGGCGACGCTCGAAGAAACCGTGGCCGGGCGCGACGGGCTTCATGCCATGGCGCTTGACGTGACCGACGCCGCCGCGGTCGCCAGCTTTGCTGCCGAAGTGACCGCGCGCTTTCCCGCGCTCAACGTGCTGGTCAACAATGCCGGGATCATGCGGTTCGAGGATCTGCGCGGCCCGCGCGACCTGGCCGATGCCGAGGCCACCGTGGTCACCAACCTGCTGGCCCCGATCCGCCTGACCGATGCCCTGGTCAACCACCTGGCGCAACAGGCCGATGCGGCAATCGTCAACGTTACCTCGGGCCTGGCATTCGTGCCGCTGGCAGCCGCCCCGACCTACAGCGCGACCAAGGCGGCGATGCATTCCTATACCCAGTCGCTGCGCGCGCAACTGGCCGGCCAGGTGGAGGTGATCGAACTCGCCCCGCCCGCCGTGCAGACCGGGCTGACGCCGGGGCAGGAAACCCGCGAAGGCTATCTGCCGCTCGATACCTACGTCGCCCAGGTGATGGACCTGTTTTCGCAGGTGCCGACACCGGCGGAAATCTGCGTGCCCAACACCCTGGCGTTTCGCCATGCCGAGCGCGACGGCAGGTTTGACGCGCTGCTTGCCCAGCTCAACGGGCACTGAGCCGCCGCCTTGCGCTGCGCACGATCTTCATCGCTTTGAACGGAGCTACCAGACGATGACCAAGTTTCTGCACACCATGATCCGGGTGACCGATCCTGATGCAACGATTGCGTTCTTCAACCTGCTCGGCGTGCAGGAAACGCGCCGCTTTTCCAGCGAGCAGGGCCGTTTCACGCTGATCTACCTGGCGGCGCCGGGCCAGGATTACGAAGTGGAACTGACCTATAACTGGCCGGCCGAGGATGGCAGCGCCGAAGCCTATGCCGGCGGGCGCAACTTTGGCCACCTCGCGTTCCAGGTGGAGGATATCTACGCCACCTGCCAGACGCTGGCCGATGCCGGGATCACCATCAATCGCCCGCCGCGCGACGGGCACATGGCCTTCGTGAAGACGCCCGATGGCATTTCGGTGGAATTGCTCCAGAACGGCCGCCTCAATCCGGCCGAACCCTGGTCCAGCATGCCTAATACCGGTACCTGGTAAATCCACGGCATTGATCACGGCGCGCCAGCCGGCACCGCCAGGGCGGGCGCGCTGATATCCAGGGCCCAGTCGCGCAGCGACAGGGCATAGGCCGTCACTTCGGTGCAGGCCTGCACGTCGTCCGGGGATACCACGATACCGGCGGCGGGCAGGCTTTGGCGAATGCCGGCAGGGCCGGCCGCGCTGCCGTTTGGACCTTATATCGGGCGCTGGCCCCACGCGGTGAGCAAGCGGCAGCGCGCGCCGCTTCACGTTCTAGATCATGGTGCGCCGTTTGGTTGCTGGCAAGTTTGTGATAGCGTTCTGCGTCGCGCGCCAGGTCGGAGTGCGCCTTTGCCGCGCGATAGCTGCCCGGCTCCCGCCGAACGCAAGCGGCGGCTACCGCAAGGTTGTGGATGACCAGTGCCGTTGTAAATCAATGCGGTTGGCCACCCAAAAAAGGGCACTGGAAATCTGGTCGCCGTCTCGCACCGGTCCAGATGGTCGCTTCCTCGCTGCAGGGCTGGTCGTCGCGCCCGACCGTGCCGAACGTTAGGCCATGGTCACGAAGATCTCGGCCAGGATGACCCAGCCTGCATCGCTTTGCCGCCACTTGGCGCAATAGCGTCCGCTGGCGTAAACCGCGCCGCTATCGGCGTGGCGGCCCAGCCACTCTCCCTGTTCCAGGGCGATCGGTTCCACCGCCGACACCTCGATCGTCGCCGGTGTGCGCAGATAGATGCTGCGCGGGCTGGCGGCGAACTCGCGCTTCCAGGCCTGGAGTTGTGCTTTGCGCCCGGCCAACACGGCGCTGTCGCTGCCCGTAACCAGCACCACGTCTGGCGCCAGCAATGGCCCAATCGCGGTCAGGTCGGCATCGGCCAGGGCCTGGTTGAATGCGGCGCGGCGCAGGCGGATGGCAAGGTTGGCGGGTTGGCTCATACCACGCTATCACCACGCCGGCGCCGCCGGGGCAACCACTCGTCGCGTTTAACCATGTTTCTGCGGGTTTTCCTGAAGCCCGCTTTAGGCTGGAGGGAAGGTCGCGCACGCAATCTGCGGCGCATGATCCGCCACGTCCCCCCTGAACACGTCAAGCTTGGCATGTTCATTTGCGGATTCGGCGGATCGTGGTTCGATCACCCGTTCTGGCGCACGCGTTTCGTCATCTCGACGGCTGACGACCTTGCCAAGGTTCATGGCTGTGCCGCTCCCTTCGTGATCATCGACGAGGCGCGTGGCGGCCGATACGAGGCGGACCGGGCCAGGCCCGCGCCACCTGCATCCGTGGCGGGCGCCATGACGGGGCAATCGCCTGGGCCGGTCCACCGGTGCCGGCGTGCCTCTCCCCCTCCGCCCGATCGCGCGGATGCCCTGATGCACAGCATCTCGCGCCAGCGCCGCCGCCAGGTCCAGAAGATGGTGGGCCAGGCGCGCCAGACGATGCGCAGCCTGTTTGACGATGCCCGCATGGGTCGCGCCGTGCGTATCGCTGATACCCATCAACTGGTGGAAGACATCGCAGAGGCTGTTGCCAGCAGCCCGCGCACCGTGATCGATGTCGTCCGTCTCAAGAGCAAGGACGAATATACCTTCGCCCATTCTGTGGCGGTGTGTACCCTGATGATCAACGTCGCCACGTTCCTTGGTCTCAACGCCCAGGAAACCCGCGACTATGGCCAGGCTGGCCTGCTTCACGATCTGGGCAAGATCGGCATCCCGCAAGACGTGCTGAACAAGCCCGCCAGCCTCACGCAGGAAGAATTTGCGCTCGTCCGCGATCATCCCGAGCATGGCTTCCGCCTGCTCGAGGCATCGGGCGATGTCTGCCAGACTGCACTCGATGTCTGCCGGCACCACCACGAGCGGCAGGACGGCAAGGGCTATCCCGCCGGCCTGCACGCGGGCGAGATCAGCCGCGCCGCAGCCCTTGGCGCGATCTGCGATTGCTATGACGCGCTCACGTCCGATCGTATCTACAAGCAGGCCTGGACGCCGGCCGAGGCGCTCGCCGCGATGTGGGGATGGGAAGGGCATTTCGATCGCGATCTGCTCTTTGCCTTCATGCAAAGTATCGGGGTGTTTCCGCCCGCCATGGTGGTGCGTTTGCGCAGCAACCGCCTGGCCTTGGTGCAGCCTGGGCGCCGCACGGATACAGGCCCCCGCGTGACGGCGTTCTTCTGCACCCGCGAACGCGAACCGCTTGTGCCGCAAGACATGCTGCTCGATGATGCCAATCCGCTTGACAGTATCGTCGGACATGCCTGCGGCCATGAATGGGGCGTGCCGGATTGGAATCGGGTACGCCGCCAGCTGTGGCGCGGCGCGGCCGACCCCCCGCAGCTGTGAGCATGACTGCGGAGTCGGCTGTCGGCATAAGCAAACTTTATGCAGCATATCGGCCCTGGTGATGAAATCCGAAAAATACCATTATGTTTTAAAAGGATATTTTCCAGAATTGCAAAATTGCGATTTGCACGGCAAAATTGATTCCAAGCCGTCTTGCCGTATTCTGTCGGGCACATAACGCCAGACAGAGGGCACGATGGCACCGGCTTCTTTCGATACGATCAACCCAGCCACGGGCGAGGTGCTCGCCACCATCCCCATCGCCGGCGCAGCCGAAATCGATGCCGCTGTGGCCCGCGCCCGCGCCGGGCAGCGACAATGGGCCCGGCTGACCGGAACCGAGCGCGGCCGCGTGCTGCGCCGGGCGGTCGATATCCTGCGCGCGCGCAACGATGAACTTGCGCTCTTGGAAACCCGCGATACCGGCAAGCCGATCCAGGAAACCATCGCGGTCGATGTGCTCTCGGGCGCTGATTGCATCGAATATTATGCCAATGTGGCAGCCACGATCGCCGGCGAGCACGTCGATCTTGGCCCCGGCGCGTTCGGCTATACCCGACGCGAGCCGCTCGGCGTAACCGCCGGGATCGGCGCATGGAACTATCCACTGCAGATCGCCTGCTGGAAAAGCGCGCCCGCCCTGGCCTGCGGCAATGCGATGATCTTCAAGCCTGCCGAATTGACCCCGCTTACCGCGATCGAGCTGGAAAAGATCTATCTCGAGGCCGGCGTGCCCGAAGGCGTGTTTCAGGTCGTTCAGGGCTTTGCCGCCACCGGCCAGTTGCTCTCGCGCCATCCCGGCATCGCCAAGATCTCTCTTACCGGAGAAGTCGGCACCGGCCGCAAGGTGATGGCCGACGCTGCCGCCACGCTCAAGCAGGTCACGCTCGAACTGGGCGGCAAGAGCCCGTTGATCGTGTTCCCCGATGCCGATCTCGACAATGCCGTCTCGGGCGCGCTCCTGGCCAATTTCTACTCGGCCGGTGAAGTCTGCTCCAACGGCACGCGCGTGTTCGTGCATGCCATCGTGATGGATGATTTCCTCGCCCGGCTAAAAGCGCGGACCGAGGCGATGATCGTGGGCGATCCCGCCGATCCGGCCACCCATGTCGGCGCGCTGATCAGCCAGGCCCACATGGAAAAGGTGCTGGGCTATATTGCCAAGGGCCAGGCCGAAGGGGCCACGCTGGTCACCGGCGGCCATCGCGTCCTCGCCAACGGCTGTGACAAGGGGGCGTTCGTCGCCCCCACGATCTTTGCCGCCTGCAACGACGAGATGGTGATCGTGCAGGAGGAAATCTTCGGCCCGGTCATGGCCGTGCTCCCTTTCACCGACGAGGCAGAGGTGGTGGCGCGTGCCAATGCCACCGAATTTGGCCTGGCCGGCGCGGTGTTCACCCAGGATCTCACCCGCGCCCATCGCGTCGTGGCCGCGCTGGATGCCGGCACCTGCTGGATCAACACCTACAACATCACCCCGATCGAATTGCCGTTCGGCGGGGTCAAGCAATCGGGCCTGGGCCGCGAAAACAGCCGCGCCGCCATCGAGCACTACACGCGCCTCAAGAGCGTCTATGTCGCCATGGAGCCGATCGATGCCCCCTACTGATGCGGCCCCAACCGACGCGGGTGCAGGCGAAACCTTCGATTATGTGATCGTCGGCGCCGGTTCGGCCGGTTGCGTGCTGGCGAACCGTCTCACTGCCGATGGCCGCCATCGCGTGCTGCTGCTGGAATTCGGCGGCTCGGATCGCTCGATCTATATCCAGATGCCCGCCGCGCTGGCCTATCCGATGAACACCACGCGCTGGAACTGGCGCTATGAAAGCGAGCCGGAACCACACCTCAACAACCGCCGGCTGCACTGTCCGCGCGGCAAGGGCCTAGGCGGATCGTCATCGATCAACGGCCTGGTCTATGTGCGCGGCAATCCACTCGATTTCGAAAGCTGGGAGGATCAGGGCGCGCGCGGCTGGGGCTATGCCCAGGTGCTGCCCTATTTCAAGCGCGCCGAAACCCGCGCCGAGGGCGGCAATGCCTATCGCGGCGGCGATGGGCCGCTGTCCACTACTTATGGCACGCTCGACAATCCGCTGCACCACGCGTGGATGGAAGCGGCGCAGCAGGCCGGCTACCAGCCGACCGAGGATTACAACGCCTTTCAGCAGGAAGGCTTTGGCCGCATGGACATGACGGTGCGCAAGGGCGAGCGCTGCTCCTCGGCCAAGGCGCATCTCTATGATGCGGTCAAGCGGCCCAATCTCAAGGTGGTGCAGCATGCGCTGGCCACCCGCATCCTGTTCGAGGGCACGCGCGCCGTTGGCGTTGAATACGAACGCGGCGGCACGCTGCACACGGTGCGTGCCGGGCGTGAGGTGATCCTCTCGGGCGGCCCGATCAATTCGGTGCAACTGCTCAAGCTGTCGGGCATCGGCCCGGCCCGGGAACTGGCCAGCCACGGCATTGCCGTGCGCGCCGATCGCGCCGGGGTCGGTGCCAATTTGCAGGACCACCTGGAATTCTATTTCCAGATGGCCTGCACCCAGCCGATCACGCTGTTCGGCCATGCCAATCTGGTGGGCAAGGCCAAGGTTGGCCTGGAATGGCTGCTGCGGCGTACCGGCCTTGGCGCTTCCAACCACTTTGAATCCTGCGGTTTCATCCGCAGCCGCGCCGGCATCCGCTATCCCGATATCCAGTATCACTTCTTCCCGATGGCCATCAATTACGATGGCTCATCGCTCGCCACCGAACACGGGTTCCAGGCTCATGTCGGGCCGATGCGCTCGAAAAGCCGGGGCACGGTCACGCTGCGTAGCGCCGATCCCCGCGAAAAGCCGGTGATCCGCTTCAACTACATGAGCCACCCGGACGATTGGGCCGAAATGCGCGCCTGCGTGCGCCTGACCCGCGAAATCTTCCAGCAGCCTGCCTTTGCGCCATTTCGCGGCCGGGAAATCCAGCCCGGCGCCGATTGCGTCAGTGATGAGCAGATCGACGCGTTCATCGCCGAAAAGGTGGAAAGCGCGCTGCACCCATCGTGCACCGCGCGCATGGGCCGCGCGGACGATCCGCTGGCGGTGGTCGATCCCGAACTGCGGGTGATCGGCGTTCAGGGCCTGCGTGTGGTCGATAGCTCGGTCATGCCCTCGATCACCACCGGCAATCTCAACGCGCCCACGATCATGATCGGGGAAAAGGCAGCCGACCACATCCTCGGCAACCCGCTCCTGCCGCCGGCCAACGAACCTTACTACGTCCACCCCAACTGGGAAACGCAGCAGCGATGATCGGTGAAGACCCCGCGATAACCCCCGCGATGACGTTGGCTGCCCCCACCGGCGAACTGCATCGTTCGCTCGATTGGAAGGGGGCGTTCTGGGCTTCGTCGGGTGTTCCGGCGGGCGTGCTGCTCACCATGGGCGGCATTGCCGCCACCATCGGCCAGCCCAGCTGGGTCGTCTGGATCGCCTCGATCCTCATGGGGTTCATCCAGAGCTTCGTCTATGCCGAGATTGCCGGGCTCTATCCGCACAAGTCCGGCGGTGCTTCGGTCTATGGCGCTGCCGCCTGGCTGCCCTACAGCCGCTTTGTCGCCCCGATCTCCATCTGGGCCAATTGGCTGGCCTGGTCGCCAGTGCTGACCCTCGCGACCAGCCTGGCCGCCGGCTATATCATGGCCAGCCTGTTCGCACCCGATGCAGCGATCATGACCTGGCAGATCAAGCTGGTCGATCTCGGCTTCGTGCGTCCGGGCCTGTCGCTGCGCGTCAACGCGGTGTCGCTGATCGCCACGGCTTTCCTGCTGCTCACCTTCGCTTTGCAGCATGGCGGCGCGGCGCGGGCAGCCCATGCGCAAAAGATCCTTGGCCTCGTGTGCCTCGCCCCGCTCATCCTGGTCGGGCTGATTCCTGTCTTTACCGGCAATCTCCCGCGTGCCCATCTCTTCCCGCTGCTGCCGATGCTGCGTGATGCGGCGGGCCATGCCGGCTTCGGCAGCTGGAATGGCTATGGCCTGGTCCTGCTGATGGGCGCGATGTTCGGCGCCGGATGGTCCACCTACGGCTTTGAAACGGCGGTGTGCTACACCCGCGAATTCCGCAATCCCGCCCGCGACACGCCGCGCGCGATCATTGCCTCGGGCGTGCTGTGCATCCTCGTCTTCGCGCTGGTGCCGCTGGCATTCCAGGCTTCGCTCGGCCTTGATGCCATGCTTTCGCCCTCGATCTACGATGGCTCCGGCGTGGCCCAGGCGCTGGCCTCGATCGTCGTCAAGGGGCTGGGCCTCGTCGCCTCCAGCCATGCCGGCGTGCTGATCGCCAACCTGTTCATCGCCATGCTCATCCTGTCGCTGCTGCTGATCGTGATGACCTCGATGATGGGGTCGTCGCGCACGCTCTATCAGGCATCGCTCGATGGCTGGCTGCCGCGCTATCTCTCGCGCGTGAACAGCCACGGTGCGCCCACTGCCGCCATGTGGACGGACCTGGGTTTCAACCTGATCCTGTTGCTGGCGTCAGACTATTTCGCCGTGCTGATGATCAGCAACGTCTGCTACCTCGCGTTCAATTTCCTCAATCTCCAGGCCGGCTGGATTCACCGCATCGATCGCGGTGACAAGGAGCGTCCGTTCCGCTGCCCCACCTGGCTCCTGGCGCTTGGCTGCACGTTCGGATTCGTCAACATGGCCTTCATGGGCGCCGGCGCCGATGTCTGGGGCGCGGGCACGCTGCGCAACGGTCTCATTGCCCTGCTGCTGATCGTGCCGGTCTTTGCCTGGCGCCACTATGTGCAGGACAAGGGCGTGTTTCCCCATGCCCTGGTCGAAGACTATGCCCGCAACAGCGATGGCACGATGACGCGCCGCGCCGGCTGGCTGCCCTGGGTGGCCCTGGCTGGTTGCGCCGCGCTGATTGCCGTAACGCACGCCTTTGCGCTGCACCACGGCGTGCCGACGGCGGGGTGAGTCCCCGCCGCAGCGGCTATTCCGGCAATCTGTGAAAGCGATCAGATCGCCGGGCTGAACAGCGCGGGGATCGCCTGGGGCAGGTCGGCCTCGGCCTGGGCATGGGCGCGCGGATCGTCCACGTCGATCCACCAGGCGGCATCGATTTCCATCGTGGCAGCGCGGCCCGCATCGGCCAGCACCTGCATGCCATCGGAAAGCGATCCGGCGCGGCCCATGGCCACGGCTTGGGTGATCGCGGCGGGCAGGGCGGCCGTCGCCAGGAAGGCGCCGCAATCCACCGCGTCATAGGGGAATATCGTCTTGCCGATCGCCGCGATGGTGCCATCGGGCCGGGTGCGCACCCAGGTGGCATCGTCGGGATCGACCAGCGGGTTGTCGAGGCGTCGATCGATCGCCAGCGTCACGTCGCGCGTTGGGGCGCCTTCGTGGGTCAGGCGCTCCAGGATTTCGGCGGAAAAGATGTGGTCGGCCATCATCAGCAGGAATGGCCCATCGACCAGTGCCGCGCCGGCGATGACGGAATGCCCATTGGGCAAGGTCCAGTCCGCCACGCGCGCCGCCTCGATGCTGACACCGCAACGCGCAGCCAGTTCAGGCAGGGCGGCTTCCACGCGGGCGGCTTCGTGCCCGGTGACCACCACGATGTGGCGGATGCCGGCCGCAGCGGCCTGGCGCACGCCCAGTTCCAAAAGGGGGAACCCGCAAACCGGGGTCAGTGGCTTGGACTGGCTGAGATCGCGCAGGCGCGATCCCAGTCCAGCGGCCAGGATAACCGCATGCCGCGGCACGGCGGCGCCAAGGGCGGGCCGCGACACGGCAGCAGTTTCCATGCTTATTCGGCCGCCTGCGGCACCGCGGCGATATATTCATCCACCATGCGCAGCGCGACATCGTCGATGAACTGTTCAGGCGGGTGCTTGCAGAAATAGGCCGACGGGCCGATCAGCGCACCGCCTTCACCGCGCTCCAGCGCCACCTTGCAGCAACGGATCGCATCCATCACGCAGGCCGCGGCATTGGGGCTGTCTTCCACCGACAGGCGCAGTTCCAGGTTCACCGGAACGTTGCCCCACTGCACGCCTTCCATGCGCAGGAAGCAGATCTTGTTGTCCTTCTGCCACGGAACGTATTCCGACGGGCCGATCAGGATGTTTTCCTCGGCCAGGCGCTGGGCCAGCATGGCCTGCACGGCTTCGGTCTTCGATTCCTTCTTGCTCGACAGGCGATGGCGGTCGAGCATGTTGAGGAAGTCGGTGTTGCCGCCGGTGTTGAGCTGATAGGTGCGCTCGGTGGTCACGCCGCGCGCCGAAAACAGCGTCGAAAGCGTGCGGTGCACGATCGTGGCGCCAACCTGGGCCTTGATGTCGTCGCCCACGATCGGCAGGCCGGCGGCACGAAAGCGCGCTTCCCATTCCGGGTTGCTGGCGATGAACACCGGGATGCAGTTGACCACGGCAACGCCCGCTTCCAGCGCGCATTCCATGTAGAATTCGCTGGCCTTCTGCGAGCCGACGGGCAGGAAGTTGAGCAGGATTTCGGCGCCCGACGCCTTGAGCGCGGCAACGATATCGGCCTGGCTCGGGTCTTCGCCTTCGGCCACGATGAACCCGCGCTCACCTGCGGCGGTCATGTGGTCGGCAACGCCGTCGAGCACGCGCCCGCGCATCACCTTGGCGCCGGTGGTCGGCACGTCCTTGTAGAACACGGTGGTGTTGTTGGGGGCAGCGAAGATGGCCTCGCCCAGGTCCTTGCCCACCTTGCGAGCATCGACATCGATCCCCAGAACGAATTCCACGTCGCCCGGCACATAGTCGCCGATGACATCATGGATCAGGCCTTGGGAAGAGTTGTTGTTCTTGTAATAGAAAACACCCTGAACCAGTGAACTGGCGCAGTTGCCGACGCCAATAACCGCGACTTTGATCGATGGCATTTTAGGTAATTCTCCTGCGGTCATGGCGGTGGCCCATGCTGATAACAGCCAGGTACCTGCCTGACACTCAAACGAAACTGCCTTTTCGCGGTGCTGCCCACCCTGCCCTCATACAAGGCCGAATGAGTGGAACCCGGACGGTCCGGACCGGAAGGCGCCAAAATAGTGCAATCCTCGGGCCATGGCAATGGAGCCCGATGTGGTTGTTACATTATGACTGCCATACTGCAACTGCATTGCAACTTTACGCTCGACTTGTCGCACGCTGGAAACGCTTGGGCGTGCGCTCGCGGCGATTCAGCGTGCGGCAGCGCTCTGGCTTGCGGCCGTGGCAAAATCCTGCTCCAGCCGCCGCGCGGCGCCGCGCGCATGGGCAATCGATGCCAGCAGCACGATATTGAGCACCACCGCTTCGAACAGGAAATAATAGAGCGGCGATCCGGCCAGCATGGCCACGCCCAGCAGGATCGTGCGGCTGTTGGCACCCAGGATGCGCCATGCCGGCAAAAGGTCGCGGGCATGGTCCCGGGCGATCGCACGCGCGTTTGCCGTTCCGGCCGGATCGGTGGCCAGCCGGTCATAGGCGGCATCGACGGCAAGGCCGCCGGGCGCCAGGGCGCGGCCGAGCAAGAGATAGAGGCGGGCCAGCGCCGTGCCCGGCCCGGTGATCGGTACATCGTCCTGGCGCAGCCACGGATTGCCATAGGCCCACCACTGGTATTGCCGCCGCTGCACTTCATAATGATTGGCCTGCACGATGCGGCTCAGGCCCGCGCCGACCACTGCGATCCAGCACCACGCGCTGACATGCTGCTGCAGCCACCAGCCGAGCAGGAGGTACACCACGGTGTGGCTGCCATAGTCGCACAGCCCGTCCACCATTTCGCCGTGGGGCCCGCTGCGTCCGGTCAGGCGCGCCAGATCGCCATCGGCGCCATCCACCACGTGCCAGCTCAGATGCAGGGCCAGCCCCAGCAGGGCCATCCAGGGCCAGCCCGGCTGGCAATAGACCACGCCAGCGGCCACCACCATGGCGGCGCCGAACACGGAAACCATGTTGGGCGTGATCGGCGTGGGTGCCAGCGCCCAGGCCAAGCGCCACGACAGGGGGTGATAGATCCGGCTGTTGAGCCAGTCCTGCAACTCTGCCGGGCGCAGCGGCCGTGGCGGGCGCACCCGCTGCTGGGTTTCGGCAGGGCCAGATGCTGTGGCGGTGTTGGCGACGCGACGTGACGGGTTCATCGCCTGCACCCTATACCGCGCCATCGGTCTCGCCAATTGCAAACCATATCGGTGCTGGCGTCTGCGGTGCAGCGGTGGGGATCAGCGGATATAGGCCTTGATGATCGCCACCAGTTCCTCGGCAGCCTGGGTCTTGGGATCGCTGCCTGGCTGGCCGGGGTCGATCATGTGCTCGCGGATATGGTCCTCGATCACTTCGGCGATGAAGCCTTCCAGGGCGCCCCGGCAGGCCGTTGCCTGTTGCAGCACGCGCGCGCATTCCACTTCGGCATCCACTGCCCGTTCCAGCGCGTCGATCTGTCCCCTGATGCGTTTCAGCCGGTTGAGCAGTTTCTGTTTTTCGGCTGCCACATGGCTCATGATCCCGGTCCCTTTTTCACTTGATACCATACTCCCCTAGGGTATAGGGGCGGGCAAGTCGAGTCGTTCCCCGGCCGCTCCCGCGTGGCCGGCTGACGCGATGATATTCAAGGAATCCAACCGATGCCGCGAAGTTGCAACCATGCCGCCGATGAGGGCGACAGTAGGCGCTCAAGCCTGACTGGCGCTTGCGTTGCGGCCGGCAGCTCGCCCGCGGGATCGGTGCGGCACATCCGCTGATGTGTCTTCGGTCTGGCCGGGCGGTTGTCGCCTGACCAAGGACCGAATTGATGATCAAGATTGCTTTCCCGCTGGTGCGGCGCGCCCGGCGCGCAACCGCCGCAGACCGCCGTTCCGCCGCCATCGGCATGGGCAACACGCACCTGTCATATTCCCCCGCTAGCGCTGCGGCGGTGAACAGGTTGGCGGCTGCATCGATCGAATGGCGCATGGCCGGCCGGCTGGCCCTGGCTGTTGCCCTCGGCGCATTGCTCGCCCAGGCACCCGTTCGGGCCGATGCTTCGCCCCTGGCCCAGGCGGCCGATCAAGCCACGGATCAAGCCCCGGATCAAACCCAGGATCAAATCTTCGCCATCCATGGCCAATATACGCTGGTGACGCAGGGCGTCGGTGGGTTCGCGTCGCCCTATTCGGCTGACAACAGCCTGGCGCCGCATCAGGTCAAGGCCACCAACGATGCCACGCTCTATCTCGGCGTGCGGCCTTGGCGCGGGGCGGAAGTCTGGGTGAACCCCGAAATCGACCAAGGGTTCGGCCTGTCCAACACCCTGGGCGCAGGCGGCTTTCCCAGTGCAGAGGCCTACAAGGTTGGCCAGTTCAGCCCCTATTTCAAGTTGCAGCGCGCGTTCCTGCGGCAAACCATTGCCCTGGGCGGCGATGCCCTGGCGGTGGCGCCGGGGCAGAACCAGCTGCGCCTGGCCACCACTGCCAATCGCCTGGTGGTCACCGCGGGCAAGATGGGTGTGGGCGATGTGTTCGATACCAATCGCTATGCCCATGATCCGCGCGGCGATTTCCTCAACTGGTCGCTCGTCGATACCGGCAGCTTCGATTATGCCGCCAATGCCTGGGGCTATACCTATGGCGTCGCGGCCGAATGGTACCAGGGGCCGTGGACCTTGCGCGCCGGGCTCTACAATCTGTCGCAGGTGCCCAACGGCGTCGCGCTGGAAAGCAATTTCTCGCAGAATGCGCTGGTGGTGGAAGGGGAGCGCCGCTTCACCCTGGCCGGCCATCCCGGCGCCGTGCGTGTCACCGGCTTTCGCAACCGTGGCCGCTTTGCCCGCTTCGATGATGCCCTGGCGCTCGCTGCCGCTGGCGGGCAGGGCGTGCCAGACCTCGCCCCGGCGCGCCGGGTGCAGGATCGCCTCGGCATCGCGTTCAATGCCGAACAGGAGGTGACCGGCAACCTTGGCCTGTTCATGCGCAGCGGGTGGAGCGACGGGCGGATCGAAACCTACGATTTCACGGATATCGACCGCACCCTGGCATTCGGTGGCGCGCTGGCCGGCAAGGGCTGGGGGCGCCCGCAGGATACCTTTGCCATTGCCGGTGTCGTCAACGGCATATCGGCGGCGCACCAGCGCTGGCTCGCGGCTGGTGGCCTGGGCGTGCTGGTGGGCGATGGCGCGCTGCCCCATCCTGGGACGGAGCAGATCGTGGAAGCCTATTATGCCTTCCGTCCGGTCGGCTGGGGTTCACTGACATTCGATTATCAGCATATCTCCAATCCCGGCTACAACCGCGATCGCGGACCGGCCAATATCTTTGCCTTGCGTGTCCACGCCGGCTTCTGAAAGAGCCTGGATCATGACCACCACCCGCCTGCCCAGCTTTTCGCGCATGCTGCGGCTCACCCGCCCGAACCGCGAGGATGCGATTGCCTTCGCCATCCTTTCGGGCCTGGCCGTGCTGGTCTTCCGCGCGGCCGAAGGCGCCGTCGCCCCGCTCAGCAGTCTCAATCTCGAACCTGTCACGCTCGCGCCGGTGCATCTGCCCTATTATGCGCTGCGCACCGTGCTGCGGATGTTCGCCGCCTTGCTGGCCTCCACCGTGTTCACGCTGGTGGTGGCCACGCTGGCGGCGCGCAGCCGCCACGCCGGGCGGCTGATCGTGCCCGCGCTCGATATCCTGCAGTCGGTGCCGATCCTGGGGTTCCTCACGTTCACCGTGACGTTCTTCATGAACCTCTTTCCCGGCAACGTGCTGGGCGTGGAACTGGCCAGCGTCTTTGCCATCTTCACCTCGCAGGCGTGGAACATGGCGTTCAGCTTCTACCAGTCGCTGCGCAGCGTGCCCTGCGATCTGGAGGAAGTGTGCCAGGGCTTTGCCCTGTCGCCGGTGCGCCGTTTCCTGCGGCTCGATCTGCCGTTCGCCACGCCAGCGCTGGTGTGGAACGCGATGATGTCGATGTCGGGCGGCTGGTTCTTCGTGGTCGCATCCGAAGCGATTACCGTGGGCAACACCACCGCCACGCTGCCGGGCATCGGTTCCTATCTCGCCATGGCGATCCAGCAGCAGAATTTCCACGCCGTCGGCTGGGCGGTGGGCACCATGGCGCTGGTCATCCTTGCCTATGACCAGCTGTTCTTCCGCCCGATCGTGGCTTGGGCCGATCGCTTCCGCTTTGAGCAGACCGCCAGCGCCGATGCCCCGCAAAGCTGGTTTCACGATCTCCTGCGCCGCACCCGCCTGCTGCCGGTGGTGCTGGCGCCGCTGGCCACGCTGGGCCGGCTGCTCCTTGCGCTCGAACCGCGCGCGCGGCGCCAGCGTGTCGTGGTCGATGGTGCGTCCAACCCCTGGCTGGAACGGCTGTGGCAGGCGGGGGTATGGCTCGGCGTGATCGCGGCGCTGGGCTGGACCGGGCACTACGTGCTGACCTCGCTCACCCTGCAAGACATGGCACAGGCCCTGGGCGACGCGATGATCACCATGGTGCGCGTGATCGTGCTGATCGTCCTGGCCAGCCTGATCTGGGTGCCGCTGGGCGTGATGATCGGCCTGCGTCCGCGCCTGGCGGAGCGGGTTCAGCCCATCGCCCAGTTCCTCGCAGCCTTTCCCGCCAACGTGCTGTTCCCCTTTGCGGTGATCGTAATTGTGCGGTTCCATCTCGCGCCCGACGTGTGGCTTTCGCCGCTGATGATCCTGGGCACGCAATGGTACATCCTGTTCAACGTCATCGCCGGCGCCAGCGCCATCCCCAATGACCTGCGCGAGGCGGCCGGCATGTTCGGCGTGCGGGGATGGCAGTGGTGGCGCCAGGTCGCGCTGCCCGGCATCTTTCCATACTACATCACCGGGGCGCTGACCGCGTCGGGCGGCTCGTGGAATGCCTCGATCGTGGCCGAAGTGGTCACCTGGGGGGACCATCACCTGCGCGCCCACGGTCTTGGCGCCTATATCGCCGATGCCACCACCGCCGGAAACTATCCGCAGGTGGCCTTGGGCATTGCGGTGATGAGCCTGTTCGTGCTGGGCTTCAACCGCCTGGTGTGGCGCCCGCTCTATGCCTTTGGCGAACGCCGCCTGCGCCTCTGACAAACCCGCCTCTTTCCCGATTCCCTGGCCTTTCGTTTCTGGAGTATCCCCATGGCAACTCTCCTGCCGCCCCAGCCGCTGATCGAGGTCACGGGCCTGAACCATTTCTATGGCCCGCCGCCCGGTGGCCATCTCGTGCTCGAAAACGTCGATCTCACGCTCTACCAGAACGAGGTCGTCGGCCTGCTCGGTCGTTCCGGCTCGGGCAAGTCCACCCTGCTGCGCTCGATCGCCGGCCTGATCCATCCGCGCCAGGGCACCGTCTCGCGCATCGCGAGCGAGGATTGCCCCGATCCCAGCGTGGCCATGGTGTTCCAGACCTTTGCCCTGTTTCCCTGGCTCACCGTGCTGCAAAACGTGGAACTGGGTCTCGAGGCGCAAAAGGTGCCGGCCGCCGAACGCCGCAGCCGTGCGCTGGCCGCGATCGACCTGATCGGCCTCGATGGCTTTGAAAACGCCTATCCCAAGGAACTGTCGGGCGGCATGCGCCAGCGTGTCGGCCTGGCACGCGCGCTGGTGGTCAATCCCTCGCTGCTGCTGATGGACGAACCCTTTTCCGCGCTCGACGTGCTCACCGCCGAAACGCTGCGCACCGATCTGCTCGATCTCTGGTCGGAAGGGCGCATGCCGATCAAGTCGATCCTGATCGTCACCCACAATATCGAGGAAGCGGTCCAGATGTGCGATCGCATCCTCGTCTTTTCGTCCAATCCGGGCCGTGTCGTGGCCGAGATCAAGGTGGACATCCCGCGCCCGCGCGATCGCCTCGATCCGCCGTTCCGCGCGCTGGTCGATGATATCTATGCGCGGATGACCGCCCGCCCGGCCGACGCCGCCCGCCCGCGTGAAGGGGTCTTCCCCGGCACCGGCATCGCCATGGTCCTGCCGCATGTGTCGACCAATACGCTGGCCGGCCTTATTGAAGAGGTCGACGGCACCCCGTTCAACGGCCGCGCCAGCATGGCCGAACTGGCCGACTCGCTCAATTTCGAGATCGACGATCTCTTCCCCATGGCCGAAACCCTGCAACTGCTGCGCTTTGCCGAACTGCGCGGGGCCGAACTGCTGCTCACCCCAGCGGCCCGCCGCTATGCCCAGGCCGATGTCGATCACCGCAAGGCGATGTTCGGAGAGGCGTTGCTCGCCCACGTTCCCCTGGCCGGCCACATCCGCCGCATCCTGGATGAACGCGCCAGCCACAAGGCCCCGGCCCGCCGCTTCCGCGACGAGTTGGAGGACCACATGAGCCCCGATTTCGCCAGCGAAACGCTCAAGACCGTGACCAACTGGGGCCGCTACGCCGAAGTCTTCACCTATCACGAGGATGACGACCAGTTCAGCCTCGACGACCCGCAATAAAAAACGCGAAGGCGTGACGGCCGTCACGCGTAGGCAGGCGGCGGTACGGGTAGTCCATCCCTTGTCAGGCACGAACGCCTGGACAGACTTTGACAGGGGAATGACCATGATCCGTACCGCCACCTTCGCCAAGACTTTCGCCCTCTCGCTGGCCGCGATGACCGCCATCAGCGCCATGCCCGCCGCCGCGCAGGACACCGCGGCCGATATCCCGCAGGCCGAGATGGACATCGGGCATGTCGATCTCACCTCGCCCAAGGCGGTCAAGTCGCTCCAGGCGCAAGTCCGCCGTGTCGCCGCGCAGATCTGCACGCCCTATACCGATGGCGCCGGCCACATGACCCCCGACGAGCGTTCCTGCTACGGCAAGGCGGTTAAGGGTGGCCTCGCCCAGATCGAAACCCGCCGCCAGCTCGCACTGGCCCGGGCCGCGCACACCGCCGTTGCCGTCAACACCGACGTGCGCCGCACGCACTGATCGCATTGCGCAAGACATGGGCGTGTCGAGGGCTAACCAGCCACCCTCGCATGCCTCTGATCTGATCAGCCTGATCTGATCGGCCTGATCACCTTGCCCTCCCAGTCCCGTTTTATCTTCACCAATCCAAAGCGTGCGACGCCCGTGCGGTGGGGGCGTGCGCTTTGGGGCCACCGCGGTTGCGACCCGCGCGGATCGGCCGCCGGCAGGTGCCTCTTCCACAGGCCCCTGCCGGTCTTGGCGTCGGGCGCGTGCGCCATGGGCGGTTGTGGCATTGCAGGGGGCTTGGCGCTATGACCGCAGGGCATGACACGACCGCGCGCCGAGGAGCCTTGTTGCCGATGATCGCTGCCCCGCCGGCGCGCACCAGCCTCGCCGCCATCATCA
>NZ_APCQ01000778.1:0-5186 GCF_000410615.1 Novosphingobium sp. B-7
AAGCAGGGACAGCCGCAGCAGCAGCCGGGGCCGGCGCGGCGGCCGGAGCCACTGTGTCGGACGCGGGCGGCACGGGCTTTTCCTCGCGCGGGGCAACCGGCACGTTGCCGGCTGCGGCAACGCCGTCTTCCACGGTGCCGAGCAGCGCGCCAACCGTGACGGTTTCGCCTTCGGCAACCAGGATCTGGCCCAGCACGCCGGCAACGGGCGAGGGCACTTCGACGGCAACCTTGTCGGTTTCGAGGCTGACGATAGGCTCGTCCAGAGCCACCGCTTCGCCGGGCTTCTTCAGCCACTGGCCGACCGTCGCTTCGCTGACGCTTTCACCGAGCGTCGGAACCTTGACTTCGATGGACATGACTTGGTGTTCCTTGGGGAGAATTCAGGTGGACGAAACGGCCGGTCAGGCCTTCTTCTTGCGGCGGATTTCCTCGCGCACCGACAGCGCCAGCGCATCGGCCACCAAGGCGGCCTGCTCGGCATTGTGGCGCTTGGCCAGGCCCGTGGCGGGCGAAGCCGAGGCGGAACGGCCGGCATAGCGGGGGCGCGGGACCTTGCCCTTGGCAGCCTTGAGCGATTCCTCGATCAGCGGCTCGGCAAAGAACCACGAACCGTTGTTCTTCGGCTCTTCCTGGCACCACACCACGTCTTCCAGATTGGTCATGCGCGACAGGCGCAGGGCCAGCGGCTCACCCGGGAAGGGGTAGAGCTGCTCGATCCGAATGATCTGGGTATCGGTGATGCCGGCCGCATCGCGTGCCTCGATCAGGTCATAGGCGACCTTGCCCGAGCACAGCACCACGCGGCGGGTGTCGCGGTCTTCCGGTGCCGAAGGATCGGACAGGATGCGCTTGAACTGCGCTTCGCCCAGGAAATCGGCCGCGGTCGACTTGGCCAGCGGGTGGCGAAGCAGCGACTTGGGCGTCATGATGATCAGCGGCTTGCGGAACGAGCGGTGCATCTGCCGGCGCAGCACGTGGAAGTAGTTGGCCGGGCTGGTGATGTTGCACACCTGCAGGTTGTCTTCCGCGCAGAGCTGGAGATAGCGCTCAAGGCGGGCCGAGGAGTGTTCCGGACCCTGGCCTTCATAGCCGTGCGGCAGCAGCATGACGAGGCCATTGGCGCGCAGCCACTTGGCTTCCGATGCGGCAACGTACTGGTCGATCACGATCTGGGCGCCGTTGGCAAAGTCACCGAACTGCGCTTCCCACAGCACAAGCGTCTTGGGATCGGCGCTGGCATAGCCGTATTCGAAGCCGAGCACGCCATATTCCGACAGCGGGCTGTCGAGCACTTCGAAGCGGCCGTGGGGCAGCGTCGCCAGCGGCACATACTTGTGCTCGTCGGTCTGGTCGACCCACACCGCGTGGCGCTGGCTGAACGTGCCGCGGCCGCAATCCTGGCCCGAAAGGCGCACGTTGTAGCCTTCGGTGACCAGGCTGCCATAGGCCAGCGCTTCGGCCGTGGCCCAGTCAAACCCGTTGCCGGTGTTGAACATCTCGCGCTTGGCGTCGAGCACGCGGCCCAGCGTCTTGTGGACGGTCAGGCTTTCGGGAACCGAGGTCAGCGTGCGGCCCAGGCTGTCGAACAGCTTCTGTTCGATGCCGGTGGCCACGTTGCGGCGCGCCGTCACGGGGTCGGCCGGCTTGTTGAGGCCTGCCCAGCGTCCGCCGAACCAGTCGGCCTCGTTGGCCTTGTAGCTCTTGGCGGCTTCGAACTCGTTTTCAAGCGTGGCGGTGAAGTGGTCTTCCACATCACCCTTCCAGCCCTTGTCGATCACGCCCTCGGCGGCCAGGCGCTCGGCATAGAGCGTCGAGACGGCCGGATGCTTCTTGATCTTGGCGTACATCAGCGGCTGCGTGAACGAGGGCTCGTCGCCTTCGTTGTGGCCGAAGCGGCGGTAGCACCACATGTCGATCACGATGTCGCGGCCGAACTGCTGGCGATAGTCGATCGCCAGCTTGCACGCGAAGGTCACCGCTTCGGGATCATCGCCGTTGACGTGGATGATCGGCGCCTGAACACCCTTGGCCACGTCAGAGGGGTAGGGCGAGCCGCGCGAGAACTGCGGGCTGGTGGTGAAGCCGATCTGGTTGTTGATGATGAAGTGGATGCAACCGCCGGTGTTGTAGCCCTGCACGCCGGAAAAGCCGAAGCATTCCCAGACAATGCCCTGGCCGGCAAAGGCGGCGTCGCCGTGGATCAGCACCGGCAGCACCTGCTTGTGCTTGCCCGGGCCCACGTCATCGCGGAACTGCTGCTGGGCCAGCGTCTTGCCCAGCACGATGGGGTCCACCGTTTCCAGGTGCGACGGGTTGGGCAGCAGGCTCATGTGCACCTTGGTGCCGTCGAACTCGCGGTCGGTGCTGGTGCCCAGGTGATACTTCACGTCGCCCGAGCCGCCCACGTCTTCGGGGTTGGCGCTGCCGCCCGAGAATTCGTGGAAGATCACGCGATAGGGTTTGGCCATCACGTTGGCGAGGATGTTCAGGCGGCCGCGGTGGGCCATGCCATAGATGATTTCCTTCACCCCGCGCTGGCCGCCGTACTTGATCACCGCTTCGAGCGCGGGGATCATCGACTCGCCGCCGTCCAGGCCGAAGCGCTTGGTGCCGACATACTTCTTGCCGAGGAACTTCTCGTACTGCTCGCCGCGCACCACGGCCGACAGGATCGCCTTCTTGCCCTCGGGCGTGAAGTCGATCGACTTGTCGCCGCCTTCGATGCGGTCCTGCAGGAACTTGCGCTCTTCCACGTCGGAGATGTGCATGTATTCCAGGCCGACCTTGCCGCAATAGTTCTTGCGCAGGATCTCGACCACTTCGCGCACGGTGCCCCATTGCAGGCCCAGCGTGCCGCCCAGATAGATCTTGCGATCCATGTCCTTGGGCAGGAAGCCGTGGTATTCGGGGCTGAGGTCGGCCGGCAGGTACTGCTTGGACAGGCCCAGCGGATCAAGGTCTGCCGCCAGGTGGCCGCGCACGCGATAGGTGCGCACCAGCAGCATCACGCGCAGGCTGTCGTTGGCCGCCTGTTCCAGCGCGGCTTCGTCCAGCGCGGCGCCGGCCTTCTTGGCGGCCTTGGCGACCTCGACCTTGATGGTCATGGGATCGAGCGCACGGGTCAGATCATCGCCGGCGAGCGCGTCGGTAATCGGCCAGCGCTTGGACTGCCAGGACGGACCCTGCTGCGGCGCATCCTGTGAAGGATCAACTTCGTACTCGTGCACGTCCTGTGCCATGGTCAATTCACTCCTGTGCCCCCGGGGAGGGGAGGGGCTTCGGAAAAAGGTTGTGGGCAGAGTGCATACCGGCGCAGCCTGCCTGTGACTGTCATCGCTTTCCCGCCGCCATGGCCGGACCGGCCGCCCTGCGCATGCCTTGCGCGCAATGGGCCAGGTATCCTTAATGGCGTCTGGTCAGCGCCCTTCGCAAAGGGTCTTATCGCTTTTGCCGGCCTGAAAAACAGCCGGTAGAAGGTGCCGCGGCCGCCCGGGAAAGGACGGCCGCGAACCATGCTGCCATCAGGCGAGCGAGGGATCGATGCCCTTGCACGCCACCAGCAGTTCCTTGACCGCGTCGACCGAGACCTGGAGGTTGGCCTTGGCGGTTTCATCGAGGTTGATTTCGATGACCTTTTCCACGCCGCCAGCGCCGATCACCACCGGCACGCCAACATAGAGGCCGTCAACGCCATAGGCGCCGTCGACATGGGCGGCGCAGGGCAGGATGCGCTTCTGGTCGTTGAGGTAGGCTTCGGCCATGGCGATGCCCGAGGCGGCCGGAGCATAGAATGCCGACCCGGTCTTGAGCAGGCCGACGATTTCGCCGCCGCCCGAACGGGTGCGGGCCACGATCGCGTCGATCTTTTCCTGGGTGGAAGCGCCCATCTTGATCAGGTCGGTGACGGGGATGCCGGCGACGGTGGAATATTCCACGACCGGAACCATGGTGTCGCCGTGGCCGCCGAGCACGAACGAGTTCACGTCGCGCACCGAAACGCCGAATTCCCAGGCGAGGAACGTGCTGAAGCGCGCCGAGTCGAGCACGCCAGCCATGCCGACCACCTTGTTGGCGGGCAGGCCGGAGAATTCGCGCAGCGCCCAGACCATCGCGTCGAGCGGGTTGGTGATGCAGATCACGAAGGCGTCGGGCGCGTTGTCGCGGATGCCTTCGCCGACCGACTTCATCACCTTGAGGTTGATGCCGAGCAGGTCATCGCGGCTCATGCCGGGCTTGCGCGCCACGCCAGCCGTCACGATGATGACGTCCGCGCCAGCGATGTCCTTGTAATCGTTGGTGCCGATGATCTTGGCGTCAAAGCCTTCGACCGGGCCGCACTGCGAGAGATCGAGGGCCTTGCCCTGCGGAACGCCTTCCACCACGTCGAACAGGACGATGTCGCCCAGTTCCTTCTGCGCGGCCAAATGCGCCAGAGTGCCACCGATGTTACCCGCGCCGATGAGCGCGATCTTCTTGCGTGCCATGTGCTTTACGGTCCTTTCCCGGAGTCGTCGCGGGACAAGCGTTCAAGCGTTGCCGACTCAAGCCCCCGGATGGAGGTCCCCCCGCGCCCGCGAGACGGGAAGGGTTGCCGGCAAGTGGAGGGGCACGTAGGCCTGCCCGAGAGGGATTGCAACCGCAAAAAACCCCGCATCTGCGGGTTTCTTTGATATCAGTTCGCAATAGCGTTAAGTGGTAAATCTACCGTTCATACGAATGCGACAGGCAAGCCCTTTGCCGCGTTTCAGAACGGTGCGGCCGCCGGGTTTTTCAGGCGTGCCGGCGATGGGCGCAGCCATGACCGGCTCGGCACGATGGTGCGACGAGCCGGGCAGCGTTTGACGAAGCCATCTTGGCTTGCTGCGTGAAATTCATCCGAGCCCGGCAAGTTCCCGGCGCAGGGCAATGGCCTTGCGGCGATCGAGCGTGTGGCACACCTGCGCCCACCAATCCGCCTGTTCCGCGTCCCCAGCCATCGCCGCGCGGGTGGCGGCGCGGGCAGCTTGCCCGGCAGCGGCATGGCCATGGCTGGCAAACAGGCGCAGCGCTTCGGCCAGCAGGGCGTCTTCGGCCAGTCGATCAGCGAGGCGCCCGGCCATGGCGCGTACCGGCGAGGGATAGTCCTGGGCTGCCTGGAGCGACCAGGCCGGATTGTCGTTGGCAGGGCGCGGCACGCGGCCGGCG
>NZ_APCQ01000777.1:0-11753 GCF_000410615.1 Novosphingobium sp. B-7
CGCCGACGCTCCGGCCGAAGCGGCCGCCGAACCGGCCACCGCCGCGCAAGCGCCTGCTGCAGAGGCTCCGGCTGCCGAAGCGCCTGCCAAGCCCAAGCGCGTGCGCAAGAAGAAGGTTGCCGAAGCACCCGCGGAAGCAAGCGTGGACGCTGCCCCCGAAGTGGCACCCGCTGCGGCTGCGCCGGCAGATGCTGACGCGGCTGGCGAAAGCGATGCCGGCGAACAGCCCGCAGCCGATGGCGAAGACGGCGCTTCGCCGCGCCGTGGCTGGTGGCAGCGCACCTTCGGCGCCTGATCGCCAGAGGCCCTTGCGGCTCTGAGAAAAGCCCGCCTCGGCAGTGCCGGGGCGGGCTTTTTCGTGGCCTACGACAAAGATCACCAAGTGCCTTGACCAAGAAGCAAATCTGACAGATATTTCTGTCATGACAGAAATATCAAACGACTCAGATCGCCTGCCCCCCTCGGTGGAGCAGTTCGTGCTGCGCTGGGGCGACATGGGCACGCAGTGGGGCGTCAACCGCTCCGTGGCACAGATCCAGGCGCTGCTGTTCCTGTCAGAACGCCCGCTGACGGCCGAAGACATCGCAGCAAAGCTCAACATGGCGCGCTCCAACGTGTCGAACAGCCTCAAGGAACTGCTCGCGTGGAAACTGATCCACCGGGTGCCGGTACTAGGCGATCGCCGCGATCATTACGAAGCCGAAGCCGATCTCTGGCAGATGGCCACCAAAGTGGCGCAGGGGCGCAAGGCGCGCGAGATTGACCCGATGGTCGCGGCGATCGGCGCGGCGATGCAGGATATCGATGACCCGCGCATCAGCGCCAAGGTGCGCCAGCGGCTGGTGGCAATGCACGATTTCGTAAACACGGTGGATGGCTGGTACCAGCAGATGCTCAACGTCCCACCGGCCCAGATCATGACGCTGATCCGCATGGGCGCCAAGGTTGTCAGCCTGCTGCGCTTTGTCAGCGGGCGCGGCGGCAGCAAAACCGACCAGACCTGACCCCGTCACCGCGCACAACGGCCACGGCGACGGGGCCGTGGCTACCATCTTACGCATATACCAATTTCTCTCGTTTCAGAATTGCCTGAACATAGAAAAGGTCCCAGCCATGACCTCCGACCCTCAAGACGATCGCGCCCCCGTCTCCTTGCTCAAGGGCCGCATCATCGCTGGCTTTTCCCTGGCGCTGGTCATCGCGCTGAGCGCTTACCTGCTGATGAGCGCCAGCCGGGCCGGCAATGAAGCCTTTGCCAGCCTGTGGTTCCTCGCCGTGTTCCCGGCCTATCTCTGCGCACTGATTTGCTATGTCGGCGATCCGGCCGGCACCCGCTCGAGGAATTTCTATGTATCGGTGCCACCGATCCTGGTGGGCTTGGTAATCTTTGGCTCGGCCGCGTTCCTGGGCGAAGGCATTATCTGCCTGGTAATGCTCTCACCGATCTGGCTGATCTTCGGGCTGATTGGCGCCTTCTCAGTGCGCAGGATGCGCCGTCGGCGTGACGATGCGGCGAGCTTCCACGCGTCCTTGCTATTCCTGCCGCTGCTGGCGGGCAGCGTTGAAAGCCAGATCCCCGTCCCGCACGATACAGTGACGCTGACCCGCTCGGTCATTGTTAACGCCAGCCCCGCCGAAATCTGGCCCTATGCCGTCAGCAACACCCACATCGGCAAAGACGAAGGCCGCTGGACCTTTTCGCAAAGCGTGCTCGGCCTGCCCCGTCCTCGCGCCACGGTGCTCGATCGCCCCGGCGTGGGTGGCGTGCGCACGGCCTATTGGAGCGAGGGCATCGATTTCCAGGAACGGGTGACCGCGTGGCAACCCGGCCGGCGGCTGGCCTGGCGCTTTGCCTTTACCAACAGCTCGCTACAGCATCACACCGACGAGCATATCGCGCCCGACGGCCCGTTCCTCAAGATCGACACTGGCGATTACCGCCTGACGCCTCTGCCCGATGGCACGACACGGCTGACGCTGACCACCAACTACGTGGCGATGACCCACGTCAATCTCTACGCACGCTGGTGGGGCGAACTGCTGCTCGGCGATATCCAGGACAATGTCCTGGCCGTGGTCAAGCAGCGGGCCGAAGCCCGCCACAAGGCCGGATGATCGGAATTACGACGGGTTGTACTTGGCCAGCCACGCCCCGATCGCGTCAAGCATCGCCTTGCGATCATCAAGCCGGGTGAAATAGTGATCGGCCTTGGGCAGGCTTACATAGTCCACTGTCTTGCCCGCTGCGCGCATCCGGCTGGCCATGGCATCGGAATGGCTCACCGCCACGGTCACGTCCTTGCGCCCATGGATGAGCAGCAAGGGCGCCTTGATCCGGTCCACCGCGTTGAGCGGGGAAACCGCCGCGAAATCAGGCGTCATCGCTTTCCAGTCGTCGGAATACTTGCCTTCCATGTAATAGTTGCCGAAGTCGTTCACCTCGCGGCGCAGGCTCGCGACGCCTGAGATCGAGACGCCGCAGCGATAGAGATCGGGGTCCTTGGCCAGGCCCCACATCGTGGCATAGCCGCCATAGGATGCCCCCACGATGCAGGCTCGCTTGGGATCGGCCATGCCCTCGGCCACTGCCCAGGCCAGGCCATCGGTGATGTCATCCTGCATGGCCAGGCCCATCTGCCCTTCGCCCTTGTGCAGGAAATCGGCGCCATAGCCGGTGGAGCCACGGAAGTTGGGCTGGATCACCAGATAACCCCGGCTGGCGATATACTGCGCCAGATAGTCCCAGCTGGCGACATCCTGCGCCCAAGGGCCGCCATGGGGCAGCATCACCACCGGCAAATTGTGTGCCTCGCGCCCCTTGGGCGTGGTCACCACTGCCTCGATGCTCAAGCCATCGCGCGCCTTGTAGTGCACGGTCTTTACCGGCGAAACCGGCACCTGCTTGAGCTTGTCGTTGAACACGGCGACGCGCTGCATCATCCCGCCATCGAGGCTGAAGTAATAGAGCGCGCCGGGGCTGTCGGGCCGGGCCAGAGTCAACAGCATGGCGCGGCGATCCGCGCTCAGGCTGGAAATCTCGACGCTGACCTTCTGCGGCTCGACCGATTTGTCGAACGCGGCCTGAAGGTCGGCCATGTCCTTGTCCAGCCAGTGCACGCGATCGGGCATGTCAGAGGTCGTCACGCCCAGCACGGCAGAACGGTCTTGCGACAGGAGCGTGCGCGCGATTTCGGTGCCGGCCGGCGCCTCGAACAGCACGCGCCCCGTCTGCTGGGTCAGCATGTTGATTTCATAGAGCCGGTCGCGTCCATCATCGCCGGTCAAAACGGCAATAGCGTTGTCCGTGCCGGGCACGAACAGGATCGGATCGAGCAGGGATTCGTGGGCCTTGCTGCTGGCGCGGTCGATCGTGCGCAACTGCTGGCTTGGGTCGGCACCGCGATAGTACAGCTGCGACATCCGGCCCGACTTGGTCACCGAAACCCCGCTACGCACCACGCCGTTGCCATCAGCCTGCCAGCTCAGCACGCCGTCGCGAGAACTCTGCACCACATGCTCACGCCCGGTGGCTAGATTGACCCGGTGCACGGACGGAAAGAACCCTTCGTCCAGGTACATCGAATTCTGTGCGGACAGCAGGATTTCAGGGGTGCCGTCATGGGCAACCCAGATCACGTCGGCCACATTCTGGCCGGCGAGCGTCCACAACAGGCGCGTGATCTTGCCGGTCTTGCGTTCGATGGAGATCAGCCGGCTGACATAGGTGCGATCGCCGGAGTCCTGCATCGGCAGCAGCGCGCGCAGCTTCACCAGCAGATAGTCATCGCCGACCCACTGCACCCAATCGGCCTCGGTCTGATCGGGCACAGCCAGGTTCATGGGCTTTTCCTGGGGATCGAACAGGTTGCGGACGCCGATCACCTGGGTGCCGCCCATGCCGAACTTGCCGGCGATCCGCCGCCCATCGGGCGAAAGCGCGCCATCGGCAAAGAACGGGATCTGGGCAAACGCGTCGGCATCCAGCACCGCGGCAGGCGCGCCCTTCTGTGCAGCAGCAGCAGAGGCTGTAGCCGGCGCGGGCGGCGGCGCCGTTTGCGCCACGGCTGCCGAAGCGATGATCGCGCCGGCTGCACATGCCAGTGTCAGCACCGATCCAAATCGCCCAACGCCTGCCCCCAGCCGCTGCGCGCCCGCCCATCCCCTATTCTGCATCTTGCCCCCTTATCTGAATGTTTTCAGGGTTATGCCGATTGCATCGGTTAGTCCATCCTGCCGCATCGCAAATAATGCCAACACGGATGCGATTACTGCGTGCCACCATGCCTCGTGTCCGCACCCGCGTTTTCGGGCACGCAGACCATGGGGCAAGAGCGGCACTCTCCCCTTGCCCCATGCTGCGATTGCGCTAAGGACGACTCGTTCAAGCCGATCTGGCCTTGCCGGCCAGCGGCCCAGTGCAGCAGGACCCGGTTTTATGGCGACTTTCACGCTCCCCAAGAACTCCACGATCACCGGCAAGGCGCGCCATCACGCCGCCGCCACCAACGGCAAGATCAAGAAGTTCAAGGTCTATCGCTATGATCCCGACAGCGGCGAGAACCCGCGCTACGACACGTTCGAGATCGATCTCGAACAGTGCGGCCCGATGGTGCTCGACGCGCTGATCAAGATGAAGGGCGAGCAGGACCCGACGCTGACCTTCCGCCGTTCGTGCCGAGAAGGGATCTGCGGATCGTGCGCGATGAACATGAATGGCCGCAACGGCCTGGCCTGCACCACCGCGATCGAAGACCTCAAGGGTGAAATCCGCATCACCCCCCTGCCCCACATGCAGGTGATCAAGGACCTCGTCCCCGATTTCACGCACTTCTACGCGCAATATGCCTCGATCCGTCCCTGGCTGCAGACCGTGTCGCCCACGCCCTCGGGCAAGGAGCGCCTGCAGAGCCCGGAACAGCGCGAAAAGCTCGATGGCCTTTACGAATGCATCCTGTGCGCGTGCTGCTCCACGTCGTGCCCCAGCTATTGGTGGAACTCCGACAAGTTCCTCGGCCCGGCAATCCTGCTCCAGGCCTATCGCTGGCTGGCCGACAGCCGCGACGAAATGACCGGCGAGCGCCTCGACGAGCTGGAAGATCCCTTCCGCCTCTATCGTTGCCACACGATCATGAACTGCGCTAACGTGTGCCCTAAGGGCCTTTCGCCCGCACGCGCCATCGCCGAAATCAAGAAGATGCAGGCCGAGCGCGCGATCTGACGCGCCAGGTTTGGCCTTTTCCCTTCGCGTCATTCCCGAACGCCGGCCGGTTCCCCCGGCCGGCGTTTCGCTTTTCCCAAGGCCCGTCGCTTTATCATGACCCGCATTTCCCAGCGCTATGCCCAACTCGTCGCCTCGGGCGAATTGCGCCCCGATCCAGAGCAGGCCGCCGCTGCCAACCGCCTGGACCAGTTGCAGCAGGAATTGGAAAACCCGCCGCCAGCCCCCGGCCTGTTCGGCCGCCTGTTGCGTGGCAAGCAGGCGCCTGTGCCGCGCGGGCTTTACATGTGGGGTGGCGTCGGGCGCGGCAAATCGATGTTGATGGACCTGTTCCACGATAACCTGGCCGTCACCGCCAAGCGCCGCGCGCATTTCCACGCCTTCATGCTCGACGTGCACGCGCGGCTGCGCGAGGCGCGCAAGAGCGAAAGCGGCGATCCGATCGTGCCGGTGGCGGCCAGCATCGCGGCGGAATGCCACGTGCTGTGCTTTGACGAAATGGTGGTCAACAACAGCGCCGACGCCATGATCATGAGCCGGCTGTTCACCGCCCTGATCGTGGAACACGGGGTGGTCATCGTCACCACCAGCAACCGCGCTCCGTCAGAGCTGTACAAGAACGGGCTCAACCGCGAGCATTTCCTGCCGTTCATTGCGCTGGTGGAAGAGCGGCTCGACGTGCTCGCGCTCAATGGTCCGGTCGACTACCGCTTGCAGCGCCTGCAGGGCGTGGGCACCTGGCACGTGCCCAATGGCCCGGCGGCCACCGAAGCAGTGCGCGAGGCGTTCTTCCGCATGACCGACTTTGCCCCGGAAGACAGCGCCAACGTGCCCAGCGCCGATCTCGATCTGGGCGGCGGACGCACGCTGCATGTTCCCAAGAGCCTCAAGGGTGTGGGCGTGTTCAGCTTCAAGCGGCTGTGCGCGCAGCCACGCGGCGCGTCGGATTACCTGGCGATTGCCCATGCCTATCACACGGTAATCATCGTCGGCATCCCCCGCCTGGGGCCGGAACAGCGCAACGAGGCGGCGCGTTTCGTGACGCTGATCGACGCGCTGTACGAACACAAGGTCAAGCTGATCGCCACGGCCGATGCCGAGCCCATTAACCTTTACGAATCGGGCGATGGCCGGTTCGAATTCGATCGAACCATCAGTCGACTAATGGAAATGCAAAGCCAGGACTATCTGGCCCTTGGCCACGGCAACGAGTGAGCCTGACCGAAGACAAATTTATTTATTCCGAAAATACGAAAGCCCGCGATTATTCATCGCGGGCTTTTGCTTTTTGGTAGGAATTAACAGGCCAGGCCGGTCATCACTTAAGATTTCTCCGGATACCCAGCGTATTCCTATTTCGGCATTAGCCGAACAGCAGGCGAAGCAGCATGAAAACCTCCATCCACGGTTAGAGGCCTTTGAATATCACTAAGTTCCTTGGTTAACAAGAAGTAAACAATTGCAAATTCGGCGCAAACCGTTGCAGCCGTCCCGTTTCGGAACAGCCAAGCCCATAGATTTGCAGGGAATTGTGCTACCGGAGGCGCCCGCGCACCGATGAGCCAGCTAGGGCTTGCCCTTAAGCGCAGCGAGACAAGATTAACCAATGGGATAGGCGCGGATCGCGCGAAGAAGGCCGCTCGAGTCGGGAGTAGAACGAGGACACCTCGTGCGCCCAGGCAAGGGAGACGGAAACGCTGCCTTAGGTGGTTGGAAGGGTCAGACAGCCCTGCTGTGCCGCATCAGGCGCGCCTGGTAATCGCGGAACATCACGTCAAAAGGTTGCGGCTTGCTGAGGTAATAGCCTTGGGCATGATCGCAGCCGAGCGCCGCCAGCAGGTGGAAGGTCGCCTCGTCCTCGATGCCCTCGGCCACCACCGCTTGGCCCAGCGCATGGGCCAAGCCGATCGTGCTGGTGATGATCGCACGGTCACGGTCGCTGCTGAGCAGGCGCGAGACAAAGCGCCGGTCGATCTTGAGTTCGTCGCTGGGCAGATCGGCCAGATAGGCCAGGCTGGCTTCACCCGTGCCGAAATCGTCGATCGACAGGCGAAAACCCAGATCGCGCAAGCGCGACATGTTGCGCACCGCATCGCTCCGGTTGTTCATGCCTGATGTCTCGGTGATCTCGATCGTCAGCAAGCCAGGGTCGATGCCACGGCGCGTGACGATCTCACGGAAATTCTCGACCAGATCAGGCTTGTCCACCATCTGCCCGGACAGGTTGATGCTCATCTGAAAGCGTGAGCCCAGGGCATTGACGGCTTGCGCGGCAGTGATGGCCTCTTCCAGCACCCAATAGGTCAGCGCATCGATGCGCCCTGCCCGCTCGGCCTGGAGGATGAAGGCATCGGGCGCGATGTAGCCGCGCGTCGGGTGGTTCCAGCGGATCAGCGCCTCGGCGCCGGAAATGCGCCCGGTGCGATAATCCCACTGTGGCTGGAACGCCAACCAGATGTCGCCGTTGCGCAGCCCCTCGTCGATGCGCGCGTGCAACGACAGTTCCCAAGGCGCCTCGGCCAACCGATGCGCCTCGAACACCTCCACCGGGCGGCCATTGCTTAGCGCTTCGTTGGCACTGGCCAGCGCCGAATTGACGCGGGTCAGCGCGTCGAGCCCCTCGTTACGATCGAGACCGAAGTGGATATTGGTGTCGAAGGTATGTGTGCCAATCTGCAAAGGCGCGGAAAAAAGGGCACGCAGCCCTTCCAGGTGGCTCAATTGGACATCGAGCGGGCGTGCCTCTTCAGCCCAGGCAAAATGCCCGCCATCCCCGTGGAAAATCTGGCCTGCGCCAGATCCCACCGACAGTCGTCGGGCGATTTGATTGGCACATTCCCCATGCAGATCGCGGGGCAAAGTCGCGAGAATCTCTTCGTATCGCCCAACCACTGCCACGATCACATCACGTCCCACCTCGATCGGGTGGGACGACAGGGCAAGAAAGTTCGGCAATCCTGACGTGCTAGTCTGTTGAATGCGTCGGGTGCGCCGCTGCCACAGCCGGATCGCCCCGTAGATCGACATGAACGTCATGGCGACATCTGGATGGACTACCAAGCCGAGGAAGCGAACCGAGATCGGCAGGAACACCAGGATCATCGTCAGCGCGACATAGGCCATGTTCTTGGCTGCGCGGCGTTGCATGCGGTTGGTCAGCAGCACCGTGCCCACCGCCAGCAACAGCAGCGGCAGGAACGACAGATCAGCGTTGAGTGGGCGCTTCAGCCCTTCCGCGCCCGCGATGTCGAGCGAGACCGGCGGCTTGATGCCGTGCCCGAGGTACCGCATCGGGGCGATGCCATTGGACGCCGTGATAACCACGGTCCGCCCCGTCAGCAAACCGGGAGAATAGCCATTCTGGAGAAGCGTGCGCGCGCTAACCTGGGGGATCGTGGCGGGATCGACCGTGAAATCAGGATAGAAAGTGCCGGGCGGAACCGCCTTCAAACCCGCAAGCGCGACCGCGAACGCGGGATATGTCCGCTCTCTGATCGTCACCGAATAGGGTGCGGAGACGGCAGCGTGGATGAAGTTGTCGTTCCAAGAGGAAACATAGATGGGATGCTTGCCGGCAATCTCCCGGGCCGGAAAGGTAAAGGCGCTCTTGTCCTTGCGATTGGCTTCGCTCGCGCGCGCGACGAACGCGACGTCGGTGCCGTAGCTGTCGATGATGGCCTTGAGTTGCTTGTCCCCGCTGGCATCAAGCCCATAGGGAATGCGCAAATCCACGAATACCTGCCGCGGCATCTGCCGCCGCACTCCCTCCAACACGCGCGCTTCGGTCGCCGTATCCAGTTCCGGCATGCCATCGACCGACACCACCACCACCGACGAGGGCGCCGGGCGCGTCACAAAGTGAAAAGCCGTATTCCAATAGACGTGGCGCGGAATGTCCGTGATGCTCAAAAGCGGCTGCCAAAGCGCCAGGCTCAGCAGCAGCGATATTCCGATCGGTGATCGTAGAAACTTTCGCATGGACCATCGGCGCAGTTGGATTACCCTACGGGGCTAGTCCGAAATGGTTTAGATCACCTTACCGTTTACCACCGATGGTAACAGGCGAGGCACCATGTGCCCGCCAAGGCTATGACGACAAAGCCGTATCCAGCCGAGCCAAACTGCGGTCGAGCATCAGCAATTGCCACAGGACGCGGCTGTTATCGGCCCTTCCGGCGATATGCGATTCGGCCAGCGTGGCGATGCGGGTGGCATCGAACCAGCCGGTGCGGGTGAGTGCGCCACCCGTGGCGATCGCGCGCGCTGCGCCCGCCAGCGGGCCACGCAGCCAGGCGGCGATCGGCGTGACGAAGCCCATCTTGGGCCGGAACAGCACATCATCGGGCAGATAGCGGCGCATCGTCTGCTTCATCAGCCATTTGCCGGTGGCGCCATGCACGCGCATCGCCTCGGGCAGGCCGGCGGCAAATTCGATCAGGCGGTGGTCGAGCAGCGGCTCGCGCGCCTCAAGGCTCACAGCCATGCTGGTGCGATCGACCTTGGTCAGGATATCGCCGGGCAACATGAACTTGAGATCGGCATATTGCGCGCGGTCGAGCCCGCTGCGCGCCGGCGCCTGGCGCATCAGGTCGATCAGCGGCGTCTCAGCCCGGTAATCGCCACGCAGCCGCAGGAACTCCGGGCTGAACAGCGCGGCGCGCGCCTCTGGCGCGGTCACCGCCAAGGCGCGGGCATAGCCGGTTTCGCCATCTTCGGCCAGGCTCTGGAACGTGGCCTTGGCGCGCAGCGGGCGCGGCGCCCAGTCGGCCTTGGGATAGAGACGGCCCAGCGCACCGAACACCGGGCGGCGCAGCCCCGCCGGCACCAGCGCGCGCGCCTGCTCTTCGCGGTGATGGAACACCTGGCGGCGATAACCGGCAAACGCCTCGTCCGCTCCATCGCCCGACAGCGCCACCGTAACATGCTGCCGCGCCAGCTCGCACACGCGGAACGTGGGCAGCGCCGATGCATCGGCAAAGGGTTCGTCGAACATCGCCACCAGGCGGTCGACCAGTTTGAAATCATCGGACGATACCGTGCGCGCATGGTGCTGCGTGGCAAAGCGCTGCGCCACCGCGCCGGCCCAGCTGGTTTCATCAAGCGCGGCCACGTCAAAACCGATCGCGCAGGTCTTGACCGGGTCGCGGCTGGCCTCGGCCATCAGCGCCACCACGGTGGAGCTGTCCACCCCGCCCGAAAGAAATGCGCCCAGCGGCACGTCGGCCGCCATGCGCGAGGTGACCGCCTTGCGCAGCCGGTGCAGCAGATGCGCTTCGAGGTCTTTCTGGCTGGCCTTGTCGCGCTCGGCAAACGAGACATCCCACCAGCGCACGCTGGGGGGCGGCGGTGCATCATGGCGCAGCAGGCGGTAATGCCCGGCCGGCAGCTTTTCCACCCCGGCCAGGATCGCGCGGCCATCGGGCACAAAGCCCCAGGCGAGGTAATCCTCCACCGCCAGTGGGTCGACCGTCCGCCGCAACATCGGATGGGCCAGCAACTGCTTGAGTTCCGATCCGAAGATCACGCTGCCATCGGCCAGCGTGGCCATGTGCAGCGGCTTTACCCCCAGCCGGTCCCGCGCCAGGAACAGCGTGCGGGCGCGTTGGTCATAAAGGGCAAAGGCAAACATGCCGTTGAACCGCGCCAGGCAATCGACGCCCCACTGCTGCCAGGCGGCGAGGATCACCTCGCTATCGCCGTCGGTGCGGAACCGCGCGCCCAGGGCCGCCAGTTCGCGGCGCAGTTCCTGGTAGTTGTAGATTTCGCCATTGAACACCAGCACGGCGGCGCCATCGGCGCTGGCCATGGGCTGGGGCGATCCGGCCAGGTCGATGATCGACAGGCGGCGGTGGCCCAGCCCCACGCCAGGCGCAGTCCACACGCCATGGCCATCGGGGCCGCGGTGCGCGATGACATCGCCCATGGCGCGCAGCCGTTCCGGATCGACCGGCTTCATCCCCTGGGTGTGAAAGATCCCCGCAATGCCGCACATGCCTTGAAAACCAGCCCCCTATTGCCCGCGCGAAACGGTATCGATCCAGCGGTCCAGCGGCCCGGTGGCCGCCACGAAAGCGGCCAGGGCCGGCGCGGCGGGCGCCCCGGCATTGTCTTCGCTCGACAGGATCAGCGTGGCCGTGGGCTGCGCGCGCAGCAAGAGTCGGTCAGCAATGTTCCACAGCTTGAGCGCCATGTTGCTGCTGCCCAGCCAGCCATCGGTACGGTACCAGGTAATCGCCAAGCGGTGCACCGGGCCAGGCGCCTGGATCATGTCACCCTTGCCACCGGCGATGCTTGGCGCCGGCTTTTCCCAGGCCCAGCCGCTACCCGGCGGCACGGCCCCTTCGCCAAAGCCGCCTGCCTCTCGCCCATCGCCCTGCGCGGCATAGAGCGCAAACGACACGTCCACCACATGGCCGGCATCGTCGGCATAGCGGCCCAGCAGGCGATGATCGGCCCCGCCATGGCGCGGCTGCCAGGGCCAGCCGCCCGGCGCTGCCACGCGGTGCCAGCCGGGAACGGCCGGCAGGTCGATACG
>NZ_APCQ01000776.1:0-1464 GCF_000410615.1 Novosphingobium sp. B-7
TTGGTGGGATTGGCGTCCCACGCCTCGGTCAGCGCGGTGGCCCCGCGCGCCAGTTGCAGGGCATAGCCGGGGCGATCGCGCACCCGCAGCATGGCCAGGATCACATCGTCACGCCCGGCCGCAGCCAGCGCCTCCAGCACGTAGCGATAGCCGATGTCCCCGGCGGTAACGCCATTGCCTTCGCGCCGAATCGCCGCGATCAGCCGGTCGAGCGCCGCGGCACGCTGCGCCTGGGGCACCAGGCCGAGCGCCAGCGGCATGGCTTGCGCCGTCTGGCTGCCCCGTTCGTAGCGGCCGGTGGCGGGATCGAGAAAGCGCGCGTTGAAATGCTGCGTAACCTGCACCGCCAGTGCGGCGTAATCCGCAACCGCCCCGATCCGCGCGGCGATCTTGGCCATCGTCTGCAAGCAGGCAATATAAGTGGCCGTGCCGACCAGCGCGCGCGAGGTCAGTTGCGCCTCGCCCGGATCGTTGGGGCCGACATCGTACCAATCGCCCATGCCGAAATCGACGATGCCATCCCGCGCCCGCTGCGCGAGATAGGCGCAATAGCGTTGCGCCGCCGGCCAGGCCGCCACCAGCACGGTGGCGTCGCCGCAAAAGCGATAGGCCGCCCAGGGTGCCAGCACCACCGCCGCGCCCCATTCGGGGGAATTGCGCCAGACCTGGTCCTGCCCCTGCTCGTCCTGGAAGGCGACATATTCCGGCGCGATGCCCGGCACCATGCCATTGGCCTGCTGCGCCTCGGCGATGTCGTGCACCAACTTGTCATAAAGCGGCGCGGCATCGCGGTTGTAGAGCACGGTGGGCGCGTTGAGATAGGTCTGTTCCAGCCAGCCCAGCTTTTCGCGGTGCGGGCAATCGGTGAGGACCGAAACCATGTTGCTGGTCACGGCCTGATCGATCAGCCCATGGATGGCGTTGAGCAAGGGATCATCGGCCTGGAACCGGCCGACGCGCGCAAGATCGGCGTGGAGCACCACGCCTTCGACCGCATGGATCGCGGCGCGCAGCAGGCCGCGCAATTCCAGCCAGCGAAAGCCGTGATAGCTGAACAGCGGCTCGAACGCTTCGACCCCGCTCCCGGTGCTGACGTGGGTAAACGCCACGCGGTTGCCCGGCCCGGCGTTGAAGCTGCGCTGGCTGACCCGGCCCTGTTCGTCCAGCGTCTCGCCCGGCAGGATGGTCAGCGTGGCACCGGCCGGCGCCTCGATCATCAGGCGGGGCCGACCGGCGAAGTTGACGCCGAAATCGACCAGCAGCACATCGGGCGCCACGGCCGTGATCGCCACCGGCGCCAGAGTGCGCGCGGCGACCACCGGCGGCACCAGCCCGGCGCGGAGCATCCCGCCCGGCCCCGGCACGGCCACTACCGGCTGCCAGTCGCGATCGTCGTAGCCAGGTTCCATCCAAGCGGGCGGCACCAGGCGCGCGTCCCAGTCCTCGCCGCCATAGATCGAGGAA
>NZ_APCQ01000783.1:0-13658 GCF_000410615.1 Novosphingobium sp. B-7
TATCGACTATGCCCACACGCCCGACGCGATCGAGGCGGCGATTGCCGCGCTGCGCCCGCATGTCGGCGCGCGGCTGATCACCGTAATCGGTGCGGGCGGCGATCGCGATACCGGCAAGCGCGCGCCGATGGGCGCGGCGGCCTGCGCCGGGTCTGATCTGGTGATCGTGACCGATGACAATCCCCGTGGCGAAGATCCCGCCGCGATCCGCGCCGCGGTGATGGCCGGGTGCGATGGCCGCGCCGTGGAAGTGGCCGATCGCCGCGCCGCAATTGCCCATGCCGTGGGCCAGGCGGGCAAGGGGGATATCGTGCTGGTGGCCGGCAAGGGCCACGAACAGGGACAGATCGTGGGGCGTGGTGAAGCCATGCGGGTGCTGCCGTTCGATGACGTGCAGGTGGCCCGTGAATGCGTGGGAGAGATAACCGGATGACCGCAGCCGCCGCCCTGATCGATTGGCCGCTCGAGGCCGAGGACGACACCCCGCTGGCCCTGTGGACAGCGCAGGAGATCGCGGCGGCAACCGGCGGCAAGGCCTCTGTCGCGTTTGCCGTGGGCGGCGTGGCGTTTGACAGCCGCGAGGTGATGGAGGGCGACCTGTTCCTCGCGCTGCGCGGCGAAAGCGCCGATGGCCACCGCTTTGTCACCGGCGCATTCGGCAAGGGTGCTGCCGCTGCGGTGGTGGAGCATTCGGTGCTGCATCCGCATGTGCTGGTTGACGATACCACCGCCGCGCTCGATGCCCTGGGCCGTGCGGCGCGTGCGCGTCTGGCGCCCGAAGCGCGGGTGATCGGGGTGACCGGATCGGCGGGCAAGACCTCGGTCAAGGAAGCGCTGTTTGCCGCGCTCGATCGCGGCAGCCGGGGGCGGGCGCATCGCTCGGTCAAAAGCTACAACAACCACGTCGGCGTGCCGCTCAGCCTGGCGCGCATGCCGGCGCGCACCCAGTTCGGCGTGTTCGAGATGGGCATGAACCATGCCGGAGAGCTTTCGGCGCTGACGCAGCTGGTGCGGCCGCACGTTGCCATCGTCACCACCATCGCGCCCGCGCATATCGGCCACTTTAGCGGCGAGGAAGCCATCGCCGATGCCAAGGGCGAAATCTTTGAAGGACTGGAGCCGGGCGGCATCGCGATCATCCCGGCCGACAGCCCGCATTATGAACGCCTGCGCGCCAAGGCGGCCCAGCATGCCGGCGTGATCATCGCCTTCGGCCGTGCGGCCCATGCCGATGTGCGCCTGCTCGATGTGGTGGCGGCGCCTGGCGGTGGCTCGCTCGTCACGGCCGACCTGGGTGGTTTCGGCGAAGGCGGTGGCAAGTTGTGCTATACCGTGGCGCAGCCGGGCGATCACTGGGTGATCAATTCGCTGGCCGTGATGGCCGCCGTGCGCGCCGTCGGTGGAGACCTGGGTGCGGCCGGCCTGGCGCTGGCTGAAATGGCCGGGCTTGCCGGGCGCGGCGCACGCCATGTCGTGGCCGCCGATGGTGGCGATGGCAGCGGCACCGCGCTGGTGATCGATGAAAGCTATAATGCCAATCCGGCCTCGATGGCCGTAACGCTCGCGGGCCTGGGTGCCACGCCCGCGGCGCGCCGCATCGCGGTGCTGGGCGCAATGCGCGAACTGGGCGCTGATGAAGATCGCTATCACGCCGAACTGGCTGGGCCTGTGCTGGCCGCCGGCATTGCCCATGCCGTGCTGGTTGGCCCCGAAATGGCGGCATTGGCCGCCGCATTGGGGAAAAGCGAGGGGGCCGCGCTTGCAGCGTCCCTGCAAGTCGATCATGTGCAAACGAGTGCCGAGGCAGCAGACGTGCTGGCGCGGATCGGCATTGCGGGCGGGGACGCCATCCTCGTAAAAGGTTCGAATTCGGTTGGTCTGGGCGCGCTGGTTGACCTGTTGGGGTCAGGGCGCTGGCCTGACAAGGAACGGTGAATGCTCTATCTCCTGGCTCACTGGCTGCATTATGAAGGCCTGACCAATCTCTTTCGCTATCAGTCGTTCCGGGCCGGGGCGTCGCTGCTGACCGCGCTGTTGATCGGGCTGATGATCGGGCCGCGCTTCATCAACATGCTGCGCATGCGCCAGGGCAAGGGCCAGCCGATCCGCGAGGATGGGCCGCAAAGCCACCTGGCCAAGCGCGGCACGCCGACCATGGGCGGGCTGATGATCGTGACGGCGCTGGTGCTGGGCCTGCTGCTGTGGATGGACCTGTCCAGCCGCTATGTCTGGGCCTGCCTGATCGTCACGCTCGGCTTTGGCCTGATCGGCTTCATGGACGATTACGACAAGGTCACCAAATATGCCCACCAGGGCGTGCCGGCCAAGGTGCGCCTGCTGCTGGAATTCGTGATCGCCGGGATCGCCGCGTGGCTGGTGGTGACCGAAACCAATCTCTACGTCCCGGTGTTCAGCAACCTCTATATCCCGCTTGGGCCGTTCTATTTCGTGTTCGCCGCGTTTGTCATCGTGGGCGCGGGCAATGCCGTGAACCTGACTGACGGGCTCGATGGGCTGGCGATCATGCCGGTGATCATCGCCTGCGGCACCTTTGCAATCATTGCCTATTTGGCGGGCCGCGCCGACTATGCCCATTACCTGGGCATTCCCCATGTGCCGGGCGCGGGCGAACTGGCGATCTATTGCGCCGCCGTCATGGGCGCGGGCCTGGCGTTCCTGTGGTTCAATGCGCCGCCGGCCGCCGTGTTCATGGGCGACACCGGTAGCCTGGCGCTGGGCGGCACGCTGGGCGTGATCGCGGTGGCGGCGCACCATGAAATCGTGCTGGCGATCGTCGGCGGGCTGTTCGTGATGGAAGCCGTTTCGGTGATCGTCCAGGTCTTCGTCTACAAGCGCACGGGCAAGCGGGTGTTCCGCATGGCCCCGATCCACCACCATTTCGAGCAGCTGGGCTGGAAGGAATCGACCGTGGTGATCCGCTTCTGGATCGTCTCGATCGTGCTGGCGCTGCTTGGCCTTGCCACGCTGAAGGTGCGATGATCGTCTCGCCTGCCTTTGCTGGAAAAAAGTATGCCGTGCTCGGCCTGGCGCGCTCGGGCATGGCCACGGTGGAATGCCTGCTGGCCAGCGGCGCACTGGTCACCGCGTGGGACGCGCGCGAGGAACCGCGCGCCGCGCTGGAAGGGCGCGTGACCCTGGCTGATCCGCTGGCGATCGATCTGGCCGGTTTTGCCGGGATCGTGGTTTCCCCCGGCGTGCCGCTCAACCGCCATCCGATCGCCGCCCATGCCCGCGCCGCTGGCGTGCCAGTAATCGGCGATATCGAACTGTTTGCCCAGGCGCGTGGCGATCTGCCGCCGCACCGCGTGGTGGCGATCACCGGCACCAACGGCAAGTCCACCACCACGGCGCTGACCCACCATCTGTTGCAGCAGGCCGGCGTGCCCACCTTGATGGGCGGCAACATCGGCAAGCCGATCCTGGAACAGCAGCCGCTGCCGGCTGGCGGCGTCTATGTGCTGGAATTGTCGAGCTATCAGATCGACCTGACGCAGCGCCTCGATGCCGATGTGGCGATCCTGCTCAATCTCAGCCCCGATCACCTCGATCGCTATGACGGCTATGATGGCTATGTCGCATCCAAGGCGCGGCTGTTTGGCATGCAGGCGCCGGGCCACCTTGCGCTGGTCGACATGCGGGCAGAGCTTGACGACGACGTGCTGCGCTTTGCCCCGGAAGGCGCCAACTTCACATTCATCAACGCGATCGATCTGCCCGGTGATCCGGCGCAGTGGCCATCGCTGCAAGGCCCGCACAACCGCGCCAATGCGGCGGCGGCGGTGGGCGCGGCGCGCTATCTTGGGCTGGACGAGCCGACGATCGAGGCGGGCCTTGCCAGCTTCGTGGGGCTACCCCATCGCATGGAACGCGTGGCGCAAAAGGACGGCGTGCTGTTCGTGAACGACAGCAAGGCCACCAATCCGGCTTCCACCGCGCCGGCACTCGCCGCCTTTCCGCGCATCCATTGGATCGTCGGCGGCCTGCCCAAGGGCGATGATCTTGACGAATGCGCGCCGCATTTCAGCCATGTCGTGCGCGCCTATACCATTGGCGAGGCGGGCCCGCGCTTTGCCGAAATCCTGGAACCGGTCTTGCCGGTGACGCGTGCCGAAATGCTGGGCGATGCCGTGCGCGCCGCCATGGCGCAGGCCGTACCGGGCGATGTGATCATGCTGTCGCCGGCCTGCGCCAGTTTCGACCAGTTCCGCGATTTCGAGGCGCGCGGCGAATGCTTCCGCCAGATCGTCGCCGCTCTCACGGCAGGGAGCTGACCGGCATGGCTTCAGGCGGCCCCGTCCTGCCCCCGGCATCGGGCACCGCGCCTGCCGCCACGGCGGCTTCGGCCTCGGCGATGCAGCGCTTCCGGCGCACCCGGCGCAGCGAACTGGTGATCTGGTGGCGCGAGATCGATCGCGTGCTGCTGGGCCTGATCCTGGTCTTGATGATCGTGGGCGCGATTGCCGTGGCCGCGGCCTCTCCGGCCAGCGCGCATCGCCTCTCCACCCATCAAAAGGCGCTGGGCGATCTCTATTTCTTCTGGCGCCAGCTGGAAATGCAGGGGCTTGGCCTGCTCGGCATGTTTGCAGTGTCGCTCCTGCCCAAGGATACGGCACGGCGCGCGGCGATCATGCTCGCGGGCGTGATGGTCGTGGCGCTTATCCTGGTGCCGATCATGGGCACCGAGGTAAAGGGCGCCAAGCGCTGGGTGCTGGGCATCCAGCCATCCGAATTCCTCAAGCCTGGCTTTGCCATCGCGGTTGCCTGGATCTTGTCATGGAAAGTGCGCGATCCGCACATGCCGGTGATCCGCCTGTCGATGGTTCCGATGCTGGTGGTGGCGGTGCTGCTGATGGCGCAGCCCGATTTCGGCTCTACCGTGCTGTTTGCCGGGGTGTGGTTCGTGCTCGTGCTGCTGTCGGGCCTACCGCTGGCGCGGGTGGGCTGGGCGATGGGCGGGGCGATCGTGGCGGTGATCCTGGCCTATCTGTTCTATCCCAACGCCACGCACCGCATCGACAACTTCCTGTCGGGCGGGGCAGAGTTCGACCAGGTGGACCTGGCCATGCGCACGCTGGTGGCTGGCGGGTGGAGCGGCACTGGCCTGTGGCTGGGCGCGCGCAAGAACGCGCTGCCCGAGGCGCACACCGACTATATCTTTTCGGTGATTGGGGAAGAGTTCGGCCTGATCTCCTGCGCTATCGTGGTGATCCTCTATTGCGCCATCGTGCTGCGGGTGCTGCTGCGCCTGGTGGACGAGGAAGACCTGTTCACCGTGCTGGCAGCGACCGGGTTGACCGCGCAATTGGCGGGGCAGGCGTTCATCAACATCCTGGTCAACCTGCAACTGTTCCCGTCCAAGGGGATGACGCTGCCGCTGATCAGCTATGGCGGTTCGTCCACCATCGCGCTGTTGCTCGGCGTCGGTTTCCTGCTCGCCATCACGCGCCGCAACCCCTATCTGACGCGCGAAACCTTCCATCTGGGCGAATTGACGCGCAAATGACTGCACAACCTCAACCCGGCGTATCGCGCCATTTCGTGCTGGCCGCTGGCGGCACCGGCGGGCACCTGATTCCCGCCTTTGCCCTGGCCACCGAACTGCACGCGCGCGGCCATCACGTGGCGCTGATCACCGATGCGCGCGGCGCCAAGATTCCCGGCAAGCCCGATTTCCTAACTGCTCATGTGCTGCCCGCCGGGCGCCTGGGCAAGAACCCGGTTGCCCTGCTCAAGGGCCTGCGCGCGATCTGGCAGGGCCGCTCGATGGCGCTGCGCCTGTTTGAAAGCTTTGCGCCGTCGTGCGTGATCGGCTTTGGCGGCTATCCGGCGCTGCCCGCGCTGCTGGCAGCGCGCGCGGCGGGCATTCCCACGGTGATCCACGAACAGAACGCGGTGCTGGGCCGGGTCAACCGCTACCTGGCCAAGGGCGTCGATGCCATCGCCACCGCCTATCCCGAGGTGGACCGCCTCGATCCGCGCTGGTGGGGCAAGGTACACCTGGTGGGCAATCCTGTGCGCCCGGAAGTGCTGGCGCTGCGCGGAGAGCCATTCCCGGAATTTTCCGAAGACAGCCTGTTCCGCGTGCTGGTGACCGGGGGCAGCCAGGGCGCGTCGGTCCTGGCTCAGGTCGTGCCCGATGGCCTGGCCATGCTGCCGCCCGCCTTGCGCCATCGCCTGCAAGTGACGCAGCAGTGCCGCCCCGAGGACCTGGAAGCCGTGCGCGCGCGCTATGCCGCGCATGAAATTCCCGCCGAACTGGGCACCTATTTCGAAGACATGGCGAGCCGGCTCGCCGGCGCGCACCTGTTCGTCGGCCGCGCTGGCGCATCGACCATTGCCGAGCTTACCGCCGTGGGCCGCCCGGCGATCCTGGTGCCGCTGCCGATCGCCACGGACGATCACCAGGCCGCCAACACCCGCGAAATGGTCAAGGCCGGCGGTGCCCGCGCGATCCGCCAGCCGGGCTTCACGCCCAAGGAGCTGGCCAAGCAGATCCAGGCCATGGCGATGAACCCTGTGGGGCTGGCCAACGCTGCCCATGCCGCGTGGAACTGCGGCTTGCCGCGCGCGGTGGAAGACCTCGCTGATCTGGTCGAAGGGTTTGGCGGGGCGCCGCTGATGGATGTGATCCGGGTTGACGGCAAGGCGGCCGCCCCGGCAACGGCTGGCGGCGAAGCGCTGGCTTTGGAGAATGAAGCATGAAGGGTGTCGGCGTCGAAATCGGCACGATCCATTTCGTCGGCATCGGCGGCATCGGCATGTCGGGCATTGCCGAAGTGATGCACAACATGGGCTATGCCGTGCAGGGGTCAGACATGGCGGAAAGCTATGTCGTCGAAGGACTGCGCGCGCGCGGCATCCCGGTGATGATCGGCCAGTGCACGGAAAACGTCGCCAATGCCCAGGTGGTGGTGACCTCCACTGCGGTGAAGCGCGACAATCCCGAAGTGGTGGCCGCGCTGGAAGCGCGCATTCCCGTGGTGCGCCGCGCGGAAATGCTGGCTGAACTGATGCGCCTGAAAAACACCGTCGCGGTGGCGGGCACGCATGGCAAGACCACGACTACGTCGCTGGTGGCCTGCCTGCTCGATGCTGGCGGCGTCGATCCCACGGTGATCAACGGCGGCATCATCAACTCCTACGGCTCCAACGCCCGCCTGGGTGACAGCGACTGGATGGTGGTGGAGGCCGACGAGAGCGATGGCTCGTTCTTGCGGCTCGATGGCACTATCGCGGTGGTCACCAACATCGATCCCGAGCATCTCGATCACTATGGCTCGTTCGAGAAGGTCAAGCGTGCCTTTGTCGAATTCATCGAGAACGTGCCGTTCTATGGCGCGGCGATGCTGTGCATCGACCATCCCGAAGTGCAGGCGATCATCCCGCAGGTGCGCGATCGCCGCGTGGTGACCTATGGCTTTTCCGCCCAGGCCGACGTGCGCGGCGAAGGCGTGACGCCCGAACCGGGCGGCAACCGCTTCACCGCCGTGCTGCGCCAGCGCGATGGCTCGTTCCAGCGGATCGAAGACATTCACCTGCCGATGCCCGGCCGCCACAATGTGCAGAACGCGCTGGCCGCGATTGCCGTGGCGGTGGAAATGGGCGTGCCGCACGATCTGGTGCGCACCGGCTTTGCCAAGTTTGGCGGGGTCAAGCGCCGCTTTACCAAGGTGGGCGAGGTTGCCGTGCCCGGTGGCGAGGTGGCGGTGATCGATGACTATGGCCATCACCCGGTGGAAATCCGCGCCGTGCTGGCTGCCGCGCGTGAAGGCGTGCGCGGGCGTGTGATCGCCGTGGTCCAGCCGCACCGCTTCACCCGCCTGCGTGACCACATGGAAGATTTCCAGGGCGCGTTCAACGATGCCGACGTGGTCTATGCGGCGCCTGTCTATCCCGCCGGCGAACAGCCGATCGAGGGCGTGGACAGCGCCGCCATGGTCGAAGGCGTCAAGGCGCGCGGCCACCGCAGCGCGCATCTGATCGCCGGGCCGGAAGCCTTGGCCGCCGAACTGGCGCCGCAGCTTCAGGCTGGCGACATGGTCGTGTGCCTGGGGGCTGGCGATATCACCAAGTGGGCGGCCGGCCTGGCGCCGGCGATCGTGGCGTTGCGGGGTGAGGGGTAATGGCGGGCAAGGCCTCTCACCACCCCCCGGCCCCCTCCTCTGAAGAGGAGGGGGAGCACAATGCCAATCCCCCCCTCCTCTTCAGAGGAGGGGGCCGGGGGGTGGTGGAAGCCACACCCGAGCTTCGCGGCAAGCTCACCCCAAACGCCCCGCTCGCCCCGCTGGTGTGGTTCAAGTCGGGCGGCACCGCCGACTGGCTCTTTGAGCCCAAGGACGTGGCCGATCTCCAGGCCTTGCTGGCCGCACTCGATCCGCAAGTGCCGGTCATGGCGCTGGGCCTGGGGTCCAACCTCATCGTGCGCGATGGCGGCGTGCCGGGCGTGGTCGTACGGCTGGGCAAGCCCTTTGCCAAAGTCACCGCGATCGATGCCGTCACGCTTGATTGCGGGGGCGGCGCCTCGGGCATCCTGGTCTCGTCGACCGCGCGCGATGCGGGCATTGCCGGCCTGGAATTTCTGCGTTCGATTCCCGGCACGGTCGGCGGCTTCGTGCGCATGAACGGCGGCGCCTATGGCCGCGAGGTCAAGGACATCCTGGTCGATTGCGACGTGGTGATGCGCACCGGTGAACTGGCGCGCCTGCCCGTGGCAGAACTGGGCTATGCCTATCGTCATTCCGAGCTGACCGATGGCAGCATCGTGGTCTCCGCGCGTTTTCGCGGGCAACCGGGAGAGCCCGAGGCGATCCAGGCCGAGATGGACCGCATTTCCGCTGCGCGCGAGGCAAGCCAGCCGCTGCGCAGCAAGACCGGCGGGTCCACATTCAAGAACCCCGATGGGCACAAGGCCTGGGCGCTGGTCGATGCGGCCGGGTGCCGTGGCCTGACCCTGGGCGGCGCACAGGTGAGCGAAAAGCACACCAACTTCCTGATCAACACCGGCACCGCCACCAGCGCCGAGATCGAGGCGCTGGGTGAAAATGTGCGGGCCCGTGTGAAACAGACACAAGGCGTGGAGTTGCAGTGGGAAATCAAGCGGGTGGGCCGGATCAAGCACGAGGATCGGCCATGAGCGATCTGCCCCGGCTTCATGTGGCGGTGCTGATGGGTGGCTGGTCGAGCGAGCGGCCGGTGTCGTTGACCAGCGGCGAAGGCGTGGCCGGTGCGCTCGAGGCGCGCGGGCACACTGTCACGCGGATCGACATGGGCCGCGACGTGGCGCTACGCCTGGCAGAGGCCGCGCCCGACGTGGTGTTCAACGCGCTGCACGGCACGCCCGGCGAAGACGGCACGGTGCAGGGCATGATGGACCTGATGGGGCTGACCTATACCCATTCGGGCCTGGCCACCTCGGTCATCGCCATCGACAAGGAACTGACCAAGCAGGCGCTGGTGCCCCACGGCATTCCCATGCCCGGCGGCCGCGTGGTCAAGACGGCGGAGCTATACAGCCACGATCCGCTGCCGCGGCCCTATGTGTTGAAGCCGGTCAACGAAGGATCGTCGGTGGGCGTGGCGATCGTTACCGCCGAAGGCAACTATGGCAATCCGATCAGCCCGGATGCGCGGGGCCCCTGGCAGGAGTTCGATGAACTGCTGGCCGAGCCGTTCATCCGGGGTCGCGAACTGACCACGGCGGTGCTGGGCGACCAGGCGCTGATGGTCACCGAGCTCAAGCCTAAGACCGGCTTCTACGATTTCGATGCCAAGTATACCGACGGGTTGACCGAGCACGTCTGCCCCGCCGAAATCCCCGATGATATCGCCCAGGCGTGCAAGGACATTGCCCTGCGCGCACACAAGCTGCTGGGCTGCAAGGGCACCAGCCGTTCCGATTTCCGCTGGGACGATGAGCGCGGGGTGGAGGGGCTGTTCCTGCTTGAGGTGAATACCCAGCCGGGCATGACCCCGCTGAGCCTCGTGCCCGAACAGGCGCGTCACCTGGGGATGGACTATTCCGACCTGGTCGAGGCGATCCTGGCCGAGGCGATCAAGGATGCGGCCGCCGCCAAGACCAGGAAGGGGGCTGGCTGACCATGGCGCAGACGATCCGGCGTGGTGGCAAGGGCGTGCGGCGGGTGGCCGCGCAGCGCGGGGCCAAGGCCAAGGTGCAGACGGCGCGCAAGCAGACCGGCTCTGCCATTGGCCATGTCATGCGCGTGCAGCCGTTCAGCGAGGAAACGCTGCACCGGATCCTGTTGACCGTGATCCTGGGCACCGCGGCCGTGGCGGTGTGGACCGTGGCCAATATCGCCGGGGTTCCCGCCCTGATGGAAAGCGAAGTGGCGCGCCTTTCCCATGGCGCGGGTTTCGATGTGAAGCGGGTGGAAGTGCGCGGGGTCAAGCGCATGAACGAGCTGACCATCTATGAAAAGGTGCTGGGCCAGCGCGACCAGGCGATGTCGCGGGTGGACGTGGCGGCCCTGCGCGAAACGCTGCTCAGCTTGCCGTGGGTCAAGGATGCGCGCGTGTCGCGCCAGTTGCCCGATACGCTGGTGGTCGACGTGGTGGAGCGCACCCCGCATGGCGTGCTGCGCAAGGGCGACCAACTGATGCTGATCGATGAAACCGGCCACGAGCTGGAGCCGGTGAGCCCGGCCCGCGCCAAGGGCATGTTCGTGCTGTCGGGCGATGGCGCCGCCGCGCGGGTGCCCGATCTCAACCACCTGCTCGATGCCGCGCCCGCGCTCAAGCCACAGGTGGCCGAGGCCGAATGGATCGGCAACCGCCGCTGGAACCTGACGTTCAAGACCGGCCAGGTGCTGGCCCTGCCCGAAGGCGCCGACGAATCGGCCGCCGCCTTGCTTGAATTTGCGCGCATGGACGGGGTCAATCGCCTGCTCGGCGGCAAGGTGGCGAGCTTTGACATGCGCGCCAAGGACCGCACCTATCTCCTGGTGCCCGGCCATGCTGACGAACTGGCCCAGGAACAGCGCGACAAGGCCAAGGCCAAGGCCGCCGCCAAGGCTAAGGACTGAACCGCCCGTGGCTGCACCCCGCATCACCAAGGTCTTTGCCGCCGTCAATCTTGGCTCGTTCCGCACCTCGGCGATGATCGCTGGCCTGTCCGAAGCGGGCGAACTGGTCGTGCTCGGCTCGGGCCACCGCGCCTCGCAAGGGATCAAGCGCGGCTATGTGGTCGATATGCTGGCCGCGACCCATTCGGTGCGCGATGCGATCGAACGCGCTGAAAAGATGGCCAATACTTCGGTCACCCAGGTGCTGGTCGGCTGTGCCGGCGCGGGCTTGGCCAGTTCCACCGCGCAGGTCGAGGTGGAGATCGGCGGCCGGCGGATCGAGGATGATGACATCCAGCACCTGCTGGTGGCCGCGCGCGATGTGATTCAGCCCGATGGCCGCACCGTGCTGCATGCCCAGCCGGCGCATTACACGCTCGATGGCGCGCATGGCGTGCCCAATCCCAAGGGGTTGCATGCCGATCGGCTGGCGGTGGATATCCACGTCATGCTCGCCGATGGCGCGCCGATCCGCAACATCCGCGAAACGGTGGAGAACGCGCACCTCAAGGTCGATGGCGTGGTGGCAGCGCCGGTCGCCGCCGGGCTTGCCTGCCTGATGCCGGAAGAGCGCGACCTGGGCGTGGCTCTCGTCGATTTCGGCGCGGAGGTCACCACCGTGTCGGTCCATGCCGGGGGCATGCTGCTGGGCATGCAGGTGCTCCCGTTCGGCTCGGGCGACATCACCGATGCCGTCGCCTCGGCCTTTGGCATTCGCCGCTATCAGGCAGAGCGCCTCAAGTGCATGTCTGGTTCGGCCATTGCCAGCCCGGCCGACCATCGCGAGATGATTCCCGTCAATGCCCCCGGCGATCCCGAAGGGGCAGGGCCAGTGGCGCGCCATGCCGATGACAAGAACCGGATTCCCCGTGCCGAGCTGATTTCGGTGATCACGCAGCAACTTGGCCACTTCACTGACGAGCTGGGACGCTGCCTCAAGGCGATGGGCTTTACCGGCACGCGGGGCCAGCAGGTGGTGTTGACCGGCGGCGGGGCACAGTTGCCGGGCCTGGCCGACTATGCCCAGTCGGCGCTGGGACGGCCGGTGCGCATCGGCGCGCCGCCGGCCATGCTGGGCCTGCCGCAGGGCCATGCCACGCCCAGTTCCTCCACGCTGGTGGGCCTGGTGCTGCATGCCGCTTCCGATCCGATCGATATCCGCAAGTTGACGATGGCAGCGCAAGGCGGCGGTTCCACCACGCTGTGGGGCTGGGGGCGGCGGATCGTGCGCGCGCTCAAGGAATATTTTTAACGGTTATGGCACCGATCCCGGCCTTTCGTCGCACGAAGCAACCGGATCGGCTGATTTCGGCGCGAAATAGGCGATCGATCTTGTGGAAAAGCGCCGATCGCCTTTGATTCGATGAAACGTTCCGTGCCAAAGCTGGAAAATCCGCATTTCGGCCGTTCCGGCCTCCGACCCGTCCCAACCGCCCGACCCGCAAGGGCCAACCCGTAAGGGAGACCGACATGAGCATCAACATCGGACCGCCGGCCATCGACGAGCTTCGGCCCCGTATCACGGTGATCGGGGTGGGCGGCGCAGGCGGCAACGCCATCGCCAACATGATCGGCGCCAATATCGAAGGCGTCGACTTCGTCGTGTGCAACACCGACGCGCAGGCGCTGAACAATTCGATCGCGGAAAACCGCATCCAGCTTGGGCCGGCGATCACGCAGGGCCTTGGTGCCGGTGCCCGCCCCGAAGTGGGCCGCGCCGCCGCCGAAGAAACCCTGCCCGAGCTTGAGCGCATTCTCGATGGCGTGCACATGGTGTTCATCGCCGCTGGCATGGGCGGCGGCACGGGCACCGGCGCTGCGCCGGTGATTGCCGAGGCAGCGCGCCGCAAGGGCGTGCTCACCGTGGGCGTGGTCAGCAAGCCGTTCCTGTTTGAAGGCACGCGCCGCATGCGCTCGGCCGAAACCGGCATCGAGGAACTGCAAAAGCACGTCGATACGCTGATCGTCATTCCCAACCAGAACCTGTTCCTGGTGGCCAAGGCGGAGACGACCTTCAAGGAAGCGTTCCAGCTGGCCGACGAAGTGCTCCAGCAGGGTGTGCGCTCGATCACCGACCTGATGATCATGCCTGGCCTCATCAACCTCGACTTTGCCGACGTGCGCTCGGTCATGGGCGAAATGGGCAAGGCGATGATGGGCACGGGTGAGGGCGAAGGCCCCAACCGCGCGCTCGAAGCGGCCGAACGCGCCATTGCCAATCCGCTGCTCGATGGCGTGTCGATGCAGGGCGCCAAGGGCGTGATCATTTCGATCATCGGCGGCGACGACATGAAGCTGCTGGAAGTGGACGAAGCGGCCAACCACATCCGCGAACTGGTCGATCCCAATGCCAACATCATCTGGGGTTCGGCGTTCAATCCCGATCTCAACGGCAAGATCCGCGTTTCGGTGGTGGCCACCGGCATCGAACAGAGCATGGAGCAGGCCGAACAGGCTGCCCGCCCGGTGAATCTGCCCGGCGGCACGCGTGGCCCGGCCTTTACCCCGGCCGCCGCGCCGCGTCCGGCGATCGCCATGCCCACCGCGCCGCAGGCACCT
>NZ_APCQ01000103.1:0-10426 GCF_000410615.1 Novosphingobium sp. B-7
CAAATCCTGCCCCCGCAACCAGATCAAATCATACCAAACCGCCTCAGGAAAACCCGAGGCGGTTTTTTTATGCCTATTTTCCGTAGCTTACTCTCGAGTCGCGACGTCTCAGGCTGATGCTCTGGCCCCCATCCAACACCAGGACGTCGATTTGCATTTGGGGGTATTTTGTGGGGTAATCGCTGCAATTCCAGCGGAGTACCCCCACATGGCGCTCAAGGAACTCGAAGTCCGCTACGCAACCAAGCGGCAAAAGGACTATAAGCTCGCCGGTGGCGAGGGCCTGTACCTCCGCGTTCGGCCCAATGGCTCGAAGCTTTGGCGAATGAAGTATCGGTTCGACGGCAAGGAGAAGCTGCTCTCCTTTGGCCGCTATCCCGATCTCAGCCTTGCCGAGGCGCGGCTGCGCCGCGCCGAAGCCAGGGTGGCGCTGGGGCAGGGCAGGGACCCTGGCGCCAGCAACAGGTCGCCAGCCGGCAAGACGTTCGAGCAGGCGGCACGGGCCTGGCACGAAAACCGCGAGGGCAATCTCGATGAAGGCCATGCCAGGCGGCTGATGACGCGGCTTGAGCGCGATGCCTTCCCAGTGCTCGGCAATCGGCCGCTGCGGTCCATCACCAGCGCCGACGTGCTGGCCATGGTTCGGACGGTGGAAGCGCGCGGGGCGCTCGACGTCAGCCGGCGCATCAAGCAGCATGTGAGTCAAATCTATCGCTTCGCGATCCCGCAAGGCTGGGCTGATCAGGATCCGGCGGCATATCTGTCTGACTTGCTGAAGCCGAAACCGCGGGTTCGCCACATGGCGCGGGTCGGTCTGCAGGAACTGCCCGCGCTGGTTCGGGCAATCGACAGCTACGACGGCGAGGAGAATCCGCGCCGTCGTGCCGTGACGCGCGCAGCGTTGCTGTTCACGCTGCTGACCTGGGCACGGACCAACGAAACCCGGCTTGCGCGGTGGGAAGAGTTTGAGCAACTCGACGGGCCGGAGCCGCTCTGGCGCGTGCCAGCAGCGCGGATGAAGATGGAGCGAGAGCATCTCGTGCCGCTATCGCGCCAGGTTGTGTCGCTGCTCAGCGACGTTAGGACCTATTCGACGGGCGCTTACGTGTTTGGCGGTGACAAGCTCGGGCAGCCGATTTCTCAGAACACCATGATTTATGGTTGCTACCGCATGGGATATCGCGGTCGACAGACGGTCCATGGCTTCCGCGGTCTGGCCTCCACCTGGGCCAACGAAGCCGAGTGCTATCGCGCCGATTGGATCGAGATGGCACTTGCCCACGTCGACCGCGATGATGTCCGCAGCGCCTATAACAGCGCGCTGTACTTGTCGCCGCGCCGGCGTATGCTCCAGCATTGGGCGGATCACGTGTTCGGCTTGCTGACGCCAATTGGCGACATCGATCACCTTGAAGGTCTCGAACTGGCTCATACGGCCTGACATGGGCCTACTGGCAAACTGGGGATTAGCGATAGGATGCTGCACCCGCTCCGGCCGAAAGGGCGCGGCGGTGCTCGCCCCAATAGCGGCCGTTCAGGCGGGCGAGCCCGTACGCCGAAAGCCGTCGTTTATTCATCAATGTCGCTGGCCCCATGAACAGCCTGGTTTGGTGGGGAGCTGCCATCTGCGCCATGCTGAACCAACGGCGGCTAACAAGTCGCTCGATCAGCCCCCCAATACAGCAAAGTTAGAGGGAGCAGACTGTCGTCAATCGGCCTCTTCAATGCGGATGCAAGCTCGGAAAACGCCACGCTCTTTGTCTTGCCGGTGCCAGATATCAACGACATTATAGTATTTAAAGTAGCCCGGCGGTGTGTCAATCGAGAGGTATTCCCCAATACGGGGTAGGAACTCAAACTCCGCCGTGAATAGCGGCTTCAAAGCGTCCTCGTGGTCAAAGGCTTCTACAGTTGGCATTGAAATAGGTTACCAACGCGCAAGAATGTCCGCAACTGGGCGCGAAATGTCATCTTGACCATCGCCTCGTCCTCCGTCCCGATCGCCCTCATAGCGGCCGTCCAGGCCCCTGAGTTCGTCTGCCGGAAGCGGTCGTTTGTTTATCGATGTCGCTGGCCCCAGGAATGGCCTGGGTTGGTGGCGGAACTGACGTTCCAGCATTGATGAGCAATCGGTGGTTATTGGGTCGACTGCCTGCGACCTCCTACGGTGGTAAAGGCTGGGGGAGCGGAATGGCGAATTCCCATTGGCGGTGGTCGCGAAGCGGCCTAGACTGAGCTGGTAGAGGTTGAATCAATTGACGACGGGCATTCGCATTGGCGGGCGGTATCTCATCGACGGGTATCCCGCTACCGTAGTCGGCATTGTTGCCGACCGTCAGTTTGACGCGGAATACCCTGCGGATGAATGGGCGGATGTTCTCGGAACGGGCATCCTTGTTAGGGATGATCAAGCGGGACTGATACATTATCCCGACCTCGTAGACATCCGCATCGAACCCCTATGACGGCAGATGGTGGTAAGCGGCCTCAGCTCGAAGCGCCTCGGCGGCGCTGGCGCGAACGAAGCCATGCAGACGCACCTGCCTGCGCGGGGAGCAACAGAAGCGTAAGAAAGACGATTGATCGGTCCCGCAAGCAGGTTCCTGTAACGTCGCAGGGAGCCCAACCTGTTATGAGCATGTAAAATCCGGTCGCGAGCCAAAGCACAACAGAGGCCACGGCGAACACTGCCCACTCGATTGCCGATCGCCAGGACATCCTATACCTCTCGGGAATGACTTGCGCGCATCAACACACCGCTCAGTATGACAGCGTGAACCGATGTCCGCAACTGGGCGCGAGCCGCCGATTTGGGCATCGTCCTTTCGTCTGCAGCGATCGCCGCAATTGCTGACGTTGAGGGACCCAGTCTGCGACGTCGGAACCCGTCATTCGTTCACCGGCGCCGCGGGGCGCTGGATTGACGAGGGCTGGGGACAAGTCTGAACCCGCTGACGCTGGAGCCCGGCAGGAGATGTTCGATTGCGTCGAGACGTTCTACAACGCGGTGCGCAAGCAGGTCAGGAACGGTATGCTGTCGCCCGTCGAGTTCGAACGGCACCAGATTTTGAAAGTGGAATGCATCTAGAAAACTAGGGGCTACTCAACAACGCGACCAAGGCAATCAGCAGGAATTCTCCAAGGGGCAGACATGAGCGACGGAACACTGAGGTTCATTCATCTATCGGATATCCACTTCAGCAACCGGGTCGCACGGTTCGGTTTCGATCCTGATCGGGAACTGCGAAGCCGGATCGTCGATGATGTCAGGGGCATGCGTGAGAAGCTTGGCGATGCGACGGCAATCTTGGTGTCTGGCGACATCGCCTATGCCGGTCAACGAGCAGAATATGACGACGCGGCGAGATGGCTGAATGAAATATGCGATGCTGCAGGCTGTGCTCGGTCCGAGGTCCGGCTCTGCCCCGGAAACCACGATATCGATCAGAGCGTCATCAGGCTCAACCCGCTCATTCAGGATGGGCACAATGCCGTTCGCCGGGAGGAGAGATATTACGATCGATGCAATGCGCTCGATCAAAGGCTCAACCAGACCGAGGCGCGTGCGATGTTCTACTCGCCGCTGGCCGGTTACAACGAGTTCGCAGCGCGCTACGAGTCCTCGTTTTTCGCTGACGAGACCAGCTTCGTCTGGGAACGCGATTTCGCATTGAATGACGGCAGCACCCTACGCGTCAGAGGCTTGAACACGGCGCTGCTTTCAGGTCCGGGGGACCGTGAAGGCAGCATGTTTCTGGGTTCCCGTGCGACAACGTTGCATCGGCAGGCTGGCGTTGAATATCTGACTATGTCACACCATCCGCCGAATTGGCTGCTGGACAAACGGGAGACCGAGCAGGCCCTAGACGGAGACGCTAGGATCCAACTGTTCGGGCACGAGCATGAATCTCGCGTCATGCCCGGGCGGGACTGGGTCAAGCTCTTCGCCGGTGCGGTCAACCCACACCGCAGCGAGCCAAACTGGCACCCCGGCTACAACGTTATCGAGGTCAGGGTGCAAGATGGCGCGGAGAGGAAACTCCATGTCGACGTCTACGCGCGTGAATGGCAGGGAAGCCCTCCTCAGTTTCGGTTCATTGAGGACCGTGGAAATGTCGAGTTCCATCACGTAGAGTTGGCCTTGGATAAACTTCCTGAAGGTTGGCGTTCGCCGTGGATCGAAGAGGAGGAGGCGAGCCCGCCCGCGTCAGGAGTAAGCCAGGGAACTTCGGCAGATATCGAATCTTCCCACGGGACGGAGATGCCCATGGTGACGAAGCAGCAGCGGTTCCGGGACATCGTATATCGTTTCTTCAGCCGCAACCTGTCGGAGAAGAACGAGATCGTCGGCACTCTAAAGCTGGTGGTCGAGGAGGATAGCCGTCTGGTCGACGTGGAGCGATTCAAACTGCAACTAAAACGTGCACGCGAGCGGGACCAGCTCGACGCGCTCGATGAAATGATCAAGAAGCTGGAGGCGGGTGCGTGAGCGAGGCGTTGAAACGAGCAGGCATTCTGTACGGGAAAATAGGACTCAACACGCCACGCGAGACAATCGGGGCGCGCCTGCCCGCCATTGCGGCCGCCGGCGAGGCTGTGTCTGCCGAATCCATTCCCGAACTGGTCGGGGTGATGCTGGGAACCCATGACGCCGAGGATGCCGGTTTTCTCGAACATTTCCGGGCGGACCCGACCTTCGACGTCCGGCCGGCTGACAAGGAGGCAGCGCTTCTCGCCACGGCTATCTCCGACCATGCGATGATCGAGAGTAGGTGGTCCGGAGAGCTGGCTTTGGCCATCCTGACTGCATCCGTCGGCGGAATGCGGTCCTTTTCAATCCCAAGCGACATCCTCACACTGGCCGACGAAGCATTGACTGCAAATCAGGTACATGAGGTCAGCAAGCCGTCCAAACTCAAAAAAGTCCCTATTCCTGCGGCAATTACGGAGAATATCGCTGAATTGAAAGGGATTAACGCGATGCACAGCTTTCTTCCACAGATCATGAACTCGCTTACTTCTTTGATCGACAGGATATCAGCGCACACCGTGACAATGTCCGGGCATATCGCCACGGCTAACAACGGTATGTTGGACTACATCGCCAAGCTCGAGGATGAGATGCGTGCCCACTGGTGGATAGTAGGCGGTCTTAGCTACGAGGCCGACGGCTTCTTCAAGGATATGAAGATAGAGAAGGCCGCCGCAATCGCAGGATGGGAACTGGCCGGTAAACACAGCGGCAACTACGGCCTGCACGCCGCCCCAGCACTGCTGGACCTCGTCATCGAGAAGGGACGGGCCAAACTTCCCGACATCACGCTTTCCGACGTGCCGAAGTCCATCGACCTGGCGTGGCGCAAGAAGACGTTCGAGCCTATCAGCTCCAGTCCGGTCGCTTCCCATCTGCCCCTCTCGACGATGCTCGGCCTCGCCGCCGGAGCGGACGACGAAGAGGATTGGAAGCCGGCTTTCAAGCGCAAGACCGGATTGGATGCAGATGTCAAGGTAAAGCCCCTTTATCTTGCGGTGCAGTTCTACCGCGAGCGCCTCGCTCACAAGTTTCTTTCGATCTGACAATGGATCTTCGAGCCTTTACTTGCAGTCAGAACGGCTGCGACGGGCCCCGCTCCGGGATCTGCATCAACACGCTTCCGTTCGACGAATGTCCCGATGTCATCCGCGCAGAGGATGTCGAGGACGAGGAGGCGCAACCGGAACAGGCGGGCTCGGCCGATCATCAGGCGGAGATGGACATGGTCGTCACCCCTGGAGGCCGAAGCCTCACCGCCGAGCGATGCGACGCGCTTCTCCGGGAACGCGGCGGTGTGGTGATCGGTATCGTGGCCGGGCCGGCGGTGGGAAAGACCACGCTGATAGGCACCATCTACGAACTCATCCACCGCGCGAGGATGAAGGACTTTGGGTTTGCAGGTTCCGAGACGCTTAGAGGATATGAGGAGCGGACGTTCCTCGCCCGTATGGCCTCGAAGAAAACGAAACCGGACACGCCCCGAACGAGGCACGAATTGACGTTCACCCATCTGCGGATCGCCACCGGGCATGGGAAAACGGACGTGTTCTTTGCCGACCGCCCCGGCGAGAACTTCGATGTCGCACTCGGACAGACGAAGGATTTCGCAACATTCACCGAACTCGCCCGATCGACGGTGATCCTCCTCATGGTGGATCTCAAGGAACTGATGGAGAAGCCACAGCCCATAATGTCCAGCATCCGCCGGCTATTCATGGCCATGGAACAGCACGGATCGCTTGCTAACAAGCGGCTGTTCCTCCTAGGCACGAAGGCAGATCTCCTGACCGCAGATGGTCAGCGCGACGCCGCTGTTCTGCGCCTAGAACAGATGCGAAGCGACCTTGAAACAAGGTCGAGCACAGGCGCGAAGCCCATCACGGTCGTGGTCTCGTCACGTGCACCTAAAGGCACGAACAGGGTCGGTGAAGGGGTGGAGCAACTCCTAAGCGAGATCCTGCAACCTCTCCCCCCTTCACCATTCACCCTCGGATCCACGTCTCCCAGCACACCGACGGCATTGGACTCACTCATGGTGGCAATGAGGAGGAAACACTCATGAGAAAGCTGCTAATCGTCGGCATGCCGGAGTCTGGAAAGAGCACCTACATTGGGGCGCTCCGTCACATTCTTTTGGCAAAAGATGTGGAAACGGACCTCGAAATCACGAATCTCGCCGACAGTGAGAAGCATCTCAACCAGCTCGAAGACCATTGGCTTTCCTGCAAGCCTATGGAACGGACCAAGACTTCGAACGAAGCCTGGGTGCAACTCAACGTTCGTGACAAGTTCACCGGAGCGGAGAGTTCGCTTGAGATCCCTGATTTGCGGGGTGAAAACTTCGAGCACCCTGCTGCCGGTGGCTGTCCAAGGCCACTTTATGAGGCACTCATAGCCTCTGACGGCATCACCCTGTTTACCAATGCGAACAGGGAGAACGACTGCCTTCTGATCGACGACTTTGGCGACATGTTCGATGAGGATGAGGACGAAAAGCAAGAGGTTGAAATTGGAGCGAGCGGGAGGCTCGAAGAGCATAACGCGGCGAAAGCGGGTTCAGTGGGAGAAACGCGTGATGCCGCGGCTGGAGAGCCTCGGCCAGTCAGGTTCCAGCCGGAGAATATGAGCGAGGAAGTCAAGATCGTCGAATTCCTGCAGCTAGCCAATCGGCGCCCGGAGCATCCGCGTCTTCGCAAACTTGCGCTGATCGTCTCTGCCTGGGACCTCGTCGCCGACGAACAGGACATGACGCCGGCCAAATGGCTTGAAGCCAAGCGGCCCATGCTGAACCAATTCCTCGCGAACAACGACGACCTTTGGGAATTGCGCATCTATGGCGTTAGTGCCCAAGGGGGGCGGCTTCCAGAAAGAAAGGCGGAATTCGAGGGGATGATGAACCAATCAAAGCGGATCCTTGTCGTAGGCGTTGAAGCCGGACAGCACGATCTGACGGCCCCTTTACGATGGCTGATTGCGGGCGGCTGACGATGGACACTCGCATCATCAAAATAGATCAAGCGATCCACGGATACGCTCGCGGTCATAAGGAACTGGCCAGTTCTATAGAGCTGGACGACCGTTCGCGCGCGACCATGCTGATGATGAGCGACCTTCTCGCAGTGTCCGACCTGCAGCCTGATGAAACCTACCTGACCGTCTACCCTCTAAAGTCAGCCTCTCGACACGTCATCGCTCGAACATGGCCCGCAGGGCGGGCCTACAGGCCCGGAAGCGTTTGGACGCATTCACTCATCCTTGACTACCAGTCGCTCACCCTGATCCACGATCTCATGGGGCTCATGTCCCTATTCGAAAGGCCCTCCAACCTTACGGGCGATCTCCATCTCGGCCCGATCCTGATTGAGGCCGACGGCCTTTCATCCCCCCCGTTCCGCGATGACGGCAGAGCGTCGATCGCCCTCGAGCAGCTTTATGGCTCTCACCCGAGAGAACTAATCCTGCTGCCGTGTAGAAAACGCTACCAAGATGAGATGCTCACCTTGGCGCTGTGGCGCCAGATGTGGCCGGGACTGCGACGTGACTTCCTGGCAATCACCAACTCTGGCGATGGGACGGTGCCGCTCGAAAGCAGCTGCATGCTTCGCTTCGTTCGAGATCGGGCGACCATGCCAGTGGAAACAGACCCCTATATATCCTCGGGCATCAACTGCCTGGACGATGACCTTCCCCTCCCCGGTCCCACTCCGCTCCGATCCTTTATCGCTCGCTACGCAATTGAAAGCAAAGTGCCGCGTCGCATGGCCGCCAGTCTCGCCAACATTTGGGAGGACCAGCGCAGGCCTGCATTCACCCAGCTGAAAAAGCTGCGGGAGATGACGGACGGAAACCCGCTACCGCGCCTGACCCGGCATGTTCTGACGCATGGCGTCACCCAAGTGGAGCAGGCCGAAGCCTTAATTGACCTTGTGCGGATCGCGCGCGATGAGAACCTCGACGTCGATCTGAGCCCAATCATCGAGTTGGCGTCTCATCTGAGCCTGCGCGATCTGCGCACCGCGTTGGACATAGCGCGAAGCGCCACCCCCGACAGTTTCGGCTCGACTTTCTACGCCGGCGTCGTCGAGCATCTGCCGCTCGATGCCATTGTTGATGTCGCACGAGACGATGAGCGACTCCCCATGGCAAAGATCCGCCGCGAACTGCTCTCCGTCTCATCATTCTGGCCGGCCTCCGACGATCTGCGTGCCGCCCTCATCGCACTCATAACACCCAGTGCGGCCGACCTTCACGGTCTTGTCGCGATTTTCGGAGAATCAATCGGACCGAATGCAATGGTTGCGATCATGGCATTGGTCGACAAGTTGCCCCTCAGTGAAGCGGCGTCTCTGCTCCACAGCCAGAACCACTTGGTCAGGCATTCGATCGCATTCTGGTTCGCATCATCGCCAGACAGGATGCAAAGTCTCGTCGGAATGAAAGGCAGCCTCGACCGGCAGACTGTAATTCTGCTCGCAAGCGCCCTGATCCATGGCGACTTGCCACCGAGAGCGCCCGACACATGGGCAGCCCTCATCAACGACGCGCTCCAACCCGAAAATACGCGTCCCGCCGCCCTGAATGTGATTGGCTTCATCTGCGCACTCGCAACACGTTCAGAAGAATCCTACGGCTTGGCCTGTTCGGTTTTTGATCCGCTTGACCAATCAATTCGAAACAAAAAACTCTCCGGGGTGGAGGAGAAATACCTGACGAAGTTCCTGGCCACGCTATCGAGCTCGAGGTCACCTCGCAAGGCGCTTGTGCAGGCAACCCTCACACGATGGCCACTAAATAAATCTAACATCAAGGCTTTTGGCATAACCCGTAGTGCTGTTGTTCATGAAGAAATTGTAGATGAAATACTCATTCGGAATAACGCCGACGAACTGAAGAGGGTGTTGGACGCACCGGGCCTGCCGGAGCATGCGCGCGACAGGATGGTCCATCGCCTGAAGGCGCCGAAGACGCCCAAAAGCGCCAATCCTTGGTGGTGGCTATTCGGAGAATGACTGCAGCCATTTGCCTAACTGGTTTACAGGCGTTATGGCTCTCCGAGGTGCCTCATGAATGGACATACCAGATGTATTGCGGGATTTGCGAGCAAAACGCCCCCAGGTGCCGATTTAAGTAACGCAGAAGCGGCGCGTCGCAACAATCCATCGTGGACCAAGTTGGGAACGGCAGCTTACCTCCATTCCAAATACAGACCGGACAGTCGCGATCGTCCGCAACCCCGGACATTCCCGCTAGGCCGACTTTTATTCGTGGCCGGCGCGTGTCTGTGCTAGGATTTGCAATGGGGCGGCGCTGCTATCGAACGTCGTCGACCCGATAGAACATGGGATTGCGCATCCATTCACGGATGGCAGATTCCCGCCAGCCGGTGCAGCGCGTGGCGATGCGCACCTGCTTGGGAAACGTGCCCGCCTGGATCTTGCGATAGAGGGTGGCGCGGGTCAGGCCGGTGCGATCGAGCACGGCGTTGAGGCGAAGAATACGGTCCGGCGGCTGTTCGGTCATGGCGTGGTCTTCCTGTGCTGTGGCTGGTTCTCTTGCTCCTTCGCTGTGAGATTTGCTGGTCTGTGGCCGGCGTCAAGAGTGCCGAAAACGGTGCCAAAGCACTGAATCTACGCCTGATCACGCCAGCACTGCCGATTGTACGCCAGAGCGAGAAAAGAAATTTTGAGGCTCGTGCAGATTGTGTCTCAGGCCGTCTCGGCCTGACCGCGCTCTCCTTCCGCTGCGCTCCAGCCGAGCCGGCGCTGCCGTTTCGTCGGTCTACCGGTACGATCGCTGACGCATGGCCCGGCCCTGCTGGCCGGTCCTGTCGGTACGCCTCTGCCTCCCCTCCGGTAGTCGCCGCGCTTTGGTTGCGCGGCGGCGTCTGCCTCG
>NZ_APCQ01000225.1:0-7204 GCF_000410615.1 Novosphingobium sp. B-7
TTGGCTCGATCATGTTCGAGCCCTGCGCGACATAGCGCCAGTTGCGCGGCCCTTCGGCCCAGGCGGTCCGCAACCGTTCTTCTGCCTCCCGCTCGCGCGCCGCCGCCTCGGCCGCCGCGCGGGCCGCTTCCCGCGCCGCCGCCTCTTCGGCGGGATAGGTGAAGCTCACCGCGTAGATGGCGCGGCTGCCGCGTGCGCCGGTGCGGACGGCGCTGAGATGGAACTGATAGGACCGGCTTGTCCCGCTGACGGTCTTGGTGACGACCTGCATGTTCGTCGGCGCGCGAATCGCCGTGGGCTTGAGGAAGAGCAGGTTGCCGGCCGGCTGCGCCAGCCAGGCGTCCGCATCGCCGATCGCGACCTGCGTGATTTCCTCGCCGGGGGCGAAGATGATCTGCGTCGAGTTTTTCGGGCTGCCGACGATGCGGACGACGTTGAGCGGATTGTAGGGCACGAGCTGGACATGCGGATCATAGCCCGCCGATTGCGGCGTCTGATCGGCCAGCGCCGACCCGCCGAGGAGCGCCGCAAGCACGGCCGCGCCGATCGCGAGGGACTGCCTCATTGCGTGGCCTCCATGTCGGCGCGGTAGCTGGTGACGATGAACCCCAGCGGATTGACGTTGAGCGCGGCCGCGCCGATTTGGCCCGGCGCGAAGTCGAACGCGATCGTCGCCACCATCTGCTGCGGCGGAAGTGCGACGCCTTGCTTGCTCGCCATTTGGACGAAGCGGACCTGCGCCAGCTTCGGCCCGAGGAACGATGTCGAGACCCAACGGACAGTCGCATTGCCGTCCTGGCCGAGCACGACCTGCGGACTGTTGGGATTGGTCCCCTTGAAGCCGGCGGCATATTCGTTCTGCACCGCCGGCGACGACATCAGCGTGACGGCGTTGAAGTTCGTTTCTGCCTCGGCCGCGCTGTAGGTCTGGCGCAGCCGCACATATTGCCAGAGGAAGAACCGCTTTTCGGCGTCCTCGACTTCCATCGGCCCGCCGCGCACATCGTAGACGCGCTCGACGGAGCCGGTCGCCCGGTCCACCCGGAAGGCAAGCGGAACGACCGTCTTGAGCGGCAGCAGGGCGATGACGGCCGCCATTCCCAGGAAACCGACCGCCGCGCCGATCCCGCCGACCACGAAGCCTAGCCGCGCGACATTGCGGTTCCGATCGCGCTCAGAGGCGGCGTAGCTCGCCACTTGGCCGTAATAGGCATCTAGGATAGCGGGGTCCGACGCGACCGGCCGCGCCTTATAGTCTTCCGCCGCTACCGGCGGCTTTCGAGCAAACCATTTCATGAGCCGGTCTCCGGCGTGAGGGACGGCGACTGCGCCGGCGGCAGCGGCGCGCGCGGGCCGCGCAGATCGTCTCGCGTGGGCACCCACTTGCCTGCGTTGAGCGGCCGATACTTCCCCTTCGCCTCGGCGAGCGGAGGCCGGTGCGCGCAGGCCGAGAGCGACAGGGCGGCGAAGACAAGAAGGACGGGACGGATCATCTTTTGGTTCCTGTTGGGCGGATTCCGGACTTTGATGCGCGCGCGATCAGCCGGTGTCGGAGAGCGAGCCGCCGGTGGAGGGACGAAGGCGCTGGTAAATCGAGCGGCCTGCCGCGCCCGCGCCGCGGCCGACCGTCGAGCCGGCATAATGGCCGGCGCCGAGCAGTCCGCTCCGGCCGACACGGTAGCTGTTGCCCGCGCCATCGACATAGCGTTGCCCGGTCGAGCCGATCGCGGCCTGTGTCGCCCGCGCGAGCACCCCCGAGTGGAAATGCAGGCCGCCCGCGAGCGAGGATGCGACACCGGGAAGTTGGAAGGCCACGAAGGCGGCGACGGCGAAGAAGATCACGCCGGCGAGCAGCACCTGGATCATCGCCATCGAGTCGACCGCCCCCATGACTGCGACCTGGCCGACCACCTGCTGTTCAACCGAAAGCACGATGTAGAGCAGCACGACCGTCGTGATCTGGAGGATCACGCACGAGATCAGCGAGCCGATCCAGCGCTCGAAGATCGCCCGTGTCGCCGAGAACAGCACCAGGCCAATAAGCAGCGGCCCGAGCGCGATGTAGAGCGCGAGCAGCACGCGCGAGATCAGCCAGATCGCGAAGGCGAACACCGTCGATATGATCGCCGCCGCCCAGAACAGGATGACGATGAACTTCTCGCCGATGTCGGTCCAGTTGAGCGTGCGCCAGACTTCGAGCCCGGCGCGCCATGCCTTGATCCAGACCTGATCGAAGGTGTTGGCGTCAACGGCATTGGTCGAGCCCGAGGAGGTGAGTGCGTCGGCGAGGCCCTGCGGCAGCGTCGTGAAGAAGAAATCGTAGACATATTGCTGATAGATGCCGGCGCCGGTCAGCACCCACACGACCAGGCCCAGCTTGAGGAATCGGCCGAGCAGCGCCGCGCCGGACTCGTTGACCTCGCCTCGGATGATGAGGATGCCGGTGAGCGCAATATAGAGGACAAGCGCCACCTTGAGCGGAGCCGCGACGAACGACAGGAAGGCGTTGATGACTTCGGATACGGCGCTGACCAGCGGCGTCTCCACTTGAGAAACGATGTAGGCGAAGACCTGCCACTGAACGTCGTCCATCCGCCGCCTACCTTGCCTTTCCGGCTTCAATCAGGAGGGAGCGGCGCGCCACGTCGCAATATTGCAGTTCGGGGTTGCGCCGGCACATCAGCAGCTTGCTCCGGCGGTTTTGCGGATCGTTCGACCAGAAATCGGGGTTGCGCGGATCGAGCGTGCCCGTTCGCGCGCGGGCTTGCCGCAGTGCTACTTCCACGCTCGCTTCATGCGCGTTGATGCAGTCGGGCGTGCGCGCCAACCGGCCAGGATCATCGAGACAGGCGAGCTGAACCTGCGCGCGCTGCGGCCGATGATCGGCATACCACGAGACCGTCTTCGGCGGCGTCGCGGCAACCCCGTCCGCCGCTTGCTGCGCCACCGCCGGCGAAGCCGCGAGCAGGAGAAGCAGGCCGAGGGAGGCTTGCACGGTGCAAGGGGTCGCCATCGTCAGCCCCCTCTCGCCTTGGCCTGTTCTATCAGACCGTCGATTTGCTGGCGGCGCAGCTCGTCGCGCTGTTGGTTCTCATTCCGTTCCTGCGCCTGCTGCCACATGGCGAGCGACTGCGCTTGGACCGACTGCGCCTGAAATGCCGCCTGTTCCATGCCGATGCGCGCCTGAATGTCGGCCACTTCCTTGCTGTCGCTGGCGCTCGCGAGCTGACCTTCGAGGCCCTGCAAGGCGGTCAGGTGCGTCGCGGCCGACTGGTAGAGCTGGCTCGCCATCGCCTGCACGCCCGCGATGCTGTTCGCGTTGCGGTTCATCTGCTGGGCGCGGAAATCCTGGCCCGAGGGCGAATAGACCCGGTTCTGATTGAGATAACCCTGCGCGGCCGTGCCGAGCGAACCCGATCCAATGCCGGACCCGCTCATGATTGCGCCGACATCGACCGAGCTTGTCCCGAGCGGGTTGCGGAACTGGTTGACGTTCAGCTCCTGGCCAAGCTGGCGGAGCGCACTCTGCGGCAGATGGGCGATCGCCGCATAGGTCTGTTGGAGCTGCGCATATTGCTGGCGCAGCGAGTCGAGCTGGGCCTTGGCCTGTATGATCGCCTTGGCGTCGATCACCGCCATTTGCGCGGTTGCCGGGCCGGAGCCGGTCCCGACGATCGCCAGCGCCGCCGCGCCGGCCAACATCATTCTGCGAAACTTCATGGCCTTTCCTTTCCTCGTGCCCGGATTAGGCGGCAGCCTCCCGCCAACGGCGCCGGAACAGCGGCAGCCATGCCGCCGGGTCCGGCCCCACGTCCTCGATCAGCCGCTCCATGAGACGCACCGTGCTCGCGCGGCCGGAGAGCACGGCGATGAGATCATCCATTCCGGTGAGATCGAGTTCGCAGGCGACGCTCGCGTTGCCCTGCTTGAGCAGAAAGCGGTGCCCGCCCACGGCCAAGTCCTCGCGCACAGCGAGATATTCGGGCTCCGTCAGCTTGAGCCCGTCGCGATAGTCCGCAGCGTCGGCGCGGGTGTTCGGCATCAGGATTTGCGTCGGGCATTGCTCGATGATGCTGTGCGCGATCGGCGAGCGCAGCGCGTCCGCCGGCGATTGCGTGGCGAGGATCACCAGCCCGTTCAACTTGCGGATCGTCTTGAGCTTGTCGTTGACGAGATCGCGGAATCCCGCGTCGAGCAGCACCTTCCAGAACTCATCGATCGCCAGCACGAGCCGGCGGCCGTCGAGCAGGCTTTCGACCCGATGGAAGAGGTAGGAGAGGATCGGCCCGCGCGTCACCGGATCGTCGAGCACGGCGGTCACATCGAAGCCGAGGAACGGCGCGTCGAGCGAGACCCGATCGGCATCATTGTCGAGCACCCACCCCAGCGCCCCGCCCTGACACCACTTGTCGAGCCGCGCGCCCGGCCCTTCGGGATCGGCTTGGCCGAGGAAGGCGCGCAGCTCGGCGAACGAGCGCGCGTCGCGCGGCAGCGCGAGGACCGCGCGCACGCCCAGCTCAAGCCGGCGCTCCTGTTCGGGGGCCATCGCCTTGCCGGGATCGAGGACGAGCGCCTTCACCAGCTCTTTGACGAACTCGACATCGCCGGGCTTGTCGGACAGCGCCTTGAGCGGGGCGAGGCCCGAGGGCTCGCCCGCCGGCAATACGAGATAGGTGCCGCCGACAGCGCGAGCGAGAATGTCGCCGCCGCGATCCTTGTCGAAGAACACGACCTGCGCCTTCTGCCGCTCCGCCATCGCGAGGATGAACAGCATGAGCGTCGTCTTGCCCGAGCCGGTGGGACCGGCGACGAAGACGTTGCCGAGATCGCGCACCGTCTCAGTCGGGGCGTGCAGATGGAAGCGGTAGGCGGTCCCGCCGGTCGAGCGGAACAGCGTGAGCGGCGCGCCCCAATGGCCGGTTTGGGTGCCGAGAGGATAGTTGTGGAGGCTCGCCATCGCCGCGAAATTGCGGGAGCTGATCGCACCGGGGCGCGTGCGTAGCCGCATGTTGCCGGGGAGCTGCGCCCAATAGGCGGCTTCTAGCGCGAGATCCTCGCGCACGATCACCGCGCCGCTCTCGGCCAGATCGCGCCGGGCGCTGGACGCGACCAGGCGCAGCTTGTCGAGGCTGTCGGCGAAGGTCATCAGCGTCAGGTGATGATCGCCCATGACGAAGGCGTTGGAGGCGAGCATGTCAGCCGCCTCGGTCAACGCCTCGGTCTGGCTCGCGGCCTTGTCCTGGGCCGTCACCATCTGATTCTGCTTGCGCGTCATGATCCCCTGGGCGTCCTGCTTGCCGAGGAAGCCGAAGGATTGCGTCAGCACGCAGCGATAGGGCGCGCCGAGCACCGTATCGAACATGCCCGGCCAGGTGACGGCAGGATATTCGCGCAGGCCGAAGCCGGCGGCGAAGGTTGACCCTCCCGCTCCCCGGATTTCGATCGCCTCACGGCCGACGATGACGCGATCGGTATAGACCGCGCCGCCGAGATGACCGTTGACCAGCGGCACGGGCATGTGCTCGCCGGTCAGCACCAGGCGCAGCGCCTCCGCCACTTCCGAGAACATAAGGCCGCTCGCCTCGCGCAATGCGAGGCGGCGCACGCCATAGGCGTGCAGCTCGTAGGCGAGCGTGTCGGCGATGCTGTCGATCTGATCCATATTGGCGGGCGAGGCCGCGCGCGCCCGATCGCCGCGCTTGCGGCGCGCGAACAACGCCGCGACATTGCCTTGGGCGAGTCCTCCCCTGCCGGCAGGCCGCAGCAGGATCGACAGGAACAGCTCGTTGCGAAACAGCCGGTTGGAGAGCAGGCGGTCGCGATAGCGTTCGTCCAGCTCGCGCGCGAAAGCGCTGGCGCAGGGCTCCGCCGGATATTCGCTTGGTTCGGCGAGCGAGCGCACGACATGGATTTGGAGGACGACCCGATCCGACGAGATGTTGCGCAGCAGGATATTGCGCTGGGCATGAAGCGCGTTGACGAGCGCGGGATCGGCCAGCTCGAACGTCGCGCCGTCGAGGCGCAGCATCGCCAGCAGCGAGCCATCATCGAGCAGCACGGTTCCCGGCGCGGCGTGGCCGATATAGGGGACATAGATGTCGGGCTCGCGCTCGCGCGATGCGGCACTAAACATGGATGCGGACCTCCCGCGCCCTGCGCGCCGGGCGCAGCGGCAGCGGACTGACCGACGAGCCGCCCCACCGATCCTTATTGCGCGCGCGTCCTTTGGTCTCGGCCCACAGCCGGAGCGTCGTGAACATATTGTAGTCGTGGCTGATGAGCGCGCGCGTGGCGTAGTGAACCACCACCCCGATCAGCAGATAGAAGGGGTTGGACATCAGCACGAAGATGATGCCCGTCACCATGCCGTTGATCGCCAGGGCTTCGAGGGGCACGCCCTGCCACATCGCCGGCCGCGTGCAGGCCAGGAACAGCGTGTCTTCGGTGAGGGCGTCCTGCGCCATGTCACGAGCCGATGATTTGGTCGACGATCCATGCGGACGAGAAGATCAGCAGCACGCCGAGGATCACGCCGCCGGCCGCACGCATCGAAAGCGCTCCCATGAGCGCGCCGACACCGACGATGCAGATAGCGATGACCGCAATCAGTTTGCCGGCCGTTCCGGTGATCACGTTGACGATGTTCTGTAGAAAGGTCGTGATGTCGCCCCCACCGCCCGACTGCGCGAAAGCGGGCTCGGCCACGGCGATCAACATCGTGGCCGCGAGCGCGAACGCCGCGACCCGGCGCGCGTCGAGCTGGTGCGCGCGCCGCGCACAGGCTGCGGCGGCGATCGACACCGACGAGCGTAGGCGCTCGGGTGCCAGCATCAGCGCTGCCGCAAGCGTCTTGTGGATGGATTGCGCCATAGAACCGCTCTCCTTCATGGCAGGCCGCGCGACGCGACGGCTTGCACCGTGCAAGCCTCCGCGATTTGCCGGTCGGCTTGCCGAAGCCCCGGCAGATATGTCCCGGCGGCGGAAGGCCGCCCTTAGCGATCGTCGCCGGCAGGGGCGCCGATCGCCTGTAACCGCACGGGCAGCGGCCGTTCGGCCGACGCCATTCCCACCGGCATCGGAGCCGGCGATGAAGCTGAATCGAGAGGCGGCGCGCCCGCGCCGTCGGGATTGTCGCGCAGGTAGCGAGCCCGCGCATACACGTCCCAGGCGGGAGGAGGCGGAGGGGCTCTGTTGCAAAAATCGT
>NZ_KE148348.1:0-2753 GCF_000410615.1 Novosphingobium sp. B-7
GCCCAGCCAGGGCCAGGGCCGGCACCAGCAGGGCCCGCATCGCGCGTGCCGGCAGCGGCATCAGGCCGAAGCCTGGGGCCGGTCTGCCGGGGCGCGGGCAAAGCTCTTGTCCGGCTCTGCCTGCATGTGGAACACCAATGTGCCGCCGGCCGCCAGTTCGGCATGGCGTAGCCATGACCGCGTCAGCGGCTGGCCGTTCCATTCCACCTTGCCATAATAGGGGCGATCCGGCCCCTGGCCGCGCGCCTCGATCACCAGCTCGCGCCCCCCGCCCACGCGCACCCGCGCGCTGTCGAATAGCGGGCTGCCCAGCACATAGACCGCGCTGACCGGATCGACCGGGTAAAAACCCAATGCCGAGAGGATGAACCACGCGCTCATCTGCCCGCAATCGTCATTGCCGATGATGCCATCGGGCTTGGCGGTGTACATCGTCGTCAGCAGGCGGCGCACCAGCCGTTGCGTCTTCCAGTGCGCGCCACACCAGGCATAGAGATAGGCCACGTGGTGCGAGGGTTCGTTGCCGTGGGCATATTGGCCCAGCATGCCCGAGATATCGGGCGGCGCGCCCTTGGGCAGGGTGGAGGGCGCTGAAAACAGCGCGTCGAGCTTGGCCTCGAACGCGGCGTCGCCGCCCATCGCCGCCATCAGGCCGGGCACGTCATGCTGGTTGAGGAAGGTGGCCTGCCAGCCATTGCTTTCGGTATAGTCGCGCCACTTGGACGAATGGCCCAGCTGCACCGGGTCATAGGGGCTGGTCCAGGTGCCATCGGCCAGGCGCGGGCGGGCAAAGCCCACACTGGCATCGAACACGTTGCGCCAGTTGCCGCTGCGCTTTTCGAGGTGGGCGGCATCCTGCGTGGCGCCGGCCGCGCGCGCGATCTTGGCTGCGGCGTAATCGTCATAGCTGTATTCCAGCGTGCGGCTGACGCTTTCGAACACCAGGTCTGCCGGCACATAGCCCAGCTGATCGTAAAACGGGATGCCCAGCGAATTGTCGAGCGTGGGCGTGGTGAAATCCAGCGCGCGGCGGCGGATGCCCGGCCAGGCGGCGGCATAATCGGCGGGGATGCCCTTGGCCATCGCCTCGGCCAGCACCGGCACGGCGTGCCAGCCGATCATGCAGCCGGTTTCCACGCCCTGCAGCGGCCAGACCGGCGGGCCATAGGGGCTTTGCTGCGTCTGGCGGATGAGATCGGCCATCATCACCGCAGCATGATCGGGGCGGATCAGCGTCTGCAACGGATGGAACGCGCGATAGGTATCCCACAGCGAATAGGCGCTATAGGCCGCCTCGCCTTTCGCCAGGGTGTGCACCTGGCGATCGAGGCCGATCGTGCGCCCATCCACGTCGCTGAGCAGCGTGGGGCCCAGCGCGGCGTGGTATTGCGCGGTGGCCATGATGGTCTGCTGCGCGGGGGTGCCGCCGCGCACCGTGATGCGCGCCAGTTCGCCATCCCAGGCGGCCTGGGCGGCGCGGGCATAGGTGTCGAAATCGAAATGCGGCGCTTCGGCTGCCAGGTTGGCGCGGGCGCCGGCCACGTCCACCGCCGAAATGCCGGTGCGGATCACGATCGGCGCGCTGCCGGCATCGGGGAACCAGGCCACGGCCTTGAGCCGCTTGCCGCTGATGGCATGGGTGGCGCCTGCCTCGGCGGCAGGGGCCGGGGCGTTGTCGTCGCCATAGAAGTCGACGCGTGCGGGCGGCCGGGAGAACTGCATCGCGAAAAAGATCTCGCGCCCCTTGGCCCAGCGCCACACCCGGCGCCGGCCCACCAGCGTGCCATCGGGCAGCCATTCCAGCGCAGCGGCATCGATCAGCGGCGGATAATCGGAACTGTCGAGCACCAGGTGCGACAGGTCGATCAGCACATGGCCTTCGCCCGCCGGAAAGGCATGGCGCTGCACGCCGGTGAGCAAGGTGGCGGTCAATTCGCTGGTGACGCCGTTTTCCAGCGCCACGCGGTAATAGCCGGGCCGGGCTTCCTCCTGGGTATAGCGCAGGCGATAGCCGGAGGCGGCAGGGTTCTGCTTGGCCGGATCGAGCGGGCCGGGATCGAGCCGCACCGGCCCACGCGCCGGCAGCACCAGCACGTCGAGCATGTCACCAATGCCGGTGCCCGACAGATGGGTGTGCGAAAAGCCCAGCAGCGAGGGATCGCCGTGGTGATAGCCCGAACAGGTATCCCACCGCGCGGTGTCGGTATCCGGGCTCACCTGCACCATGCCGAACGGCATGCTGGCGCCGGGGAAAGTGTGACCATCGCCGCCCGTGCCGATGAACAGATCGGGCTGTCCTGCCGTGGTGCGCCCAGGGCTGCGGCGCGTGGCGGCCAGGGCGGGCGTTCCAGCGGCGGCGGCCAGGGCCATGTGGCAGGAGGCGCGAAGAAGACTGCGGCGGGCAAGTGCGATCATGGCTGGCTCCTGGCTGGGCGGTGCCGTCTGGACATGACAACGCCTGCCGGAGCGGTGCATCCGGCAGGCATTGCGGTTGGCGCATGGCAAGGGAGGAAACATGCCATGCGCCGATAGGGTTTGCCGTGTCCGCTCAATAGGCGAACTGCAGGGTAGCGGCAAACACGCGACCGTTCTTGTAGAAGGCGGTCGGCGCGTTCTTGGTGCCGCTGTAGGAGTAGTAGGTGGAGTCCAGCAGGTTCTGGGCATTGGCCTGAACCGTCAGGTTTTCGGTGATCTTGTACCCGATCGAGGCGTCGAGCTGGTGATAGCCAGCGGTCTTGTCCACCGAGTTCAGA
>NZ_KE148348.1:2767-6215 GCF_000410615.1 Novosphingobium sp. B-7
GAAGTAGTCGCTGCGCCAGTTCCAGCTGATGCGGGCCTGGAAACCGTCCTTTTCGAAGTACGGGATCACGTTGACCGTGTGCTTCGAAAGGTAGGGCAGGTTGACCACGTTGCCGTCGCTATCCACGCCGCTCTTGGCATCGGCATAGGTATAGTTGGTCAGGATACCAAAGCCGCCCCAGATCGGCGTCTGGAAGCCGACCGACACGCCGTTGACCGTGGCGTTGGTGGCGTTGACCGGCAGGGTGACCTGGTATTCCACCGGCGTGGTGCCACCGAGCGGGGTAAGCATCTGCGACACGGTCTTGGTCACGATGTACGAGCTGATCTGGCGGCGGAAGTATTCCACCGACAGCAGCGAGCCGGGACGGAAATACCATTCGGCCGACAGTTCGTAGTTGGTCGACTGATAGGGATTGAGATCCGGGTTGCCGCCGGCCGCGGTGAAGTTGGTGTCATTGCGGCTGAATGCGCCGGCCAGCTGGGCATAGCGCGGACGGGCGATGACTTCGGCCACGGCACCGCGCAGCTTGAAATTATCGCTGATATCCCACGACACGTTCAGGCTGGGCAGGAACTTGAGATAGTCCTTGCTGCTGACGATCGGGGTGTAGGTCGAGCCGTTGTCGGTCGAGTTGAAGTAGTTCGACCGGTCGCTGGTATAGACCATGCGATAGCCGCCCGAACCGTGGATCGGGCCGCTGCCGAAGTCCAGCTGGACATAGGCATTGGCAACCTTTTCACGCACGCTGAACGTCGAGCCCTTGTCGATCCCGGTGTCGACATAGAGGCCGTTGTTGAGCGCATCGACCACGCCCTGTTCGGTCAGCGTGGCGAACTGGTTGGCGTTGCCATTGTCGTTGAGGCCGTTGAACAGGCCACCAGGCGTGAGGTGGGTGGTGAAGTCGGTGAGCGAAATCGGGTTGGTGTAGAACACCTTGGAGCCGGTCACGGTCAGCGCGTTCTGGTGCGTAGAGGCCTTGATGCCCATGCGCACGTCCTTGAAGAACGCGTCGCTCACCTCCCACTTGCCGTCCAGCTGGGCGTAGAACTCTTCGTCCTTCTGGCGCGAATGGGCGATGCCGCCGATCTGGTAGCCGTTGATGGTGGTGCCATCGGGCAGCTTCTGCGACGAGGTGGAGAAGCGGCCCCACTGGCTCGCGTCGGTCGGCGCGGTATTGTAGTTCACGCTGGTCGACGTGCCGGTGTAATCGAAGGTGTAGCCACCGTTCGAATAGAGCGACATCAGGTATTCGGGGTTGGTGCCGCCGGTCGCCTTGCTCCAGCCGCCGTTGCCCGACAGGGTGAAGCGGTCGCTGACATGCCAGGTGCCCGCCAGGTTATAGCTGTCGTTGGTCACCTTGGTCTTGCGATAGTTCATGTCCAGCTCCGCCTGGGTGCTGGTGCCATTGGCCATTGAGGCCGAACTGATTAGGCCGTTCGACAGCGTGACTGCCGAAATGTTGCCCGGGTTGTAGTTCGGATAGATGAATTCCGACTGCGAGAAGTTGTTGTAGGTGCCCTGGATGTGCATGCCCGTGGCGATCAGCTCGAAATCGCTGGTGGGGGCATATTGCACGGCAAACTGGCCACCGATGCGCTGGCGCGTCTGCTTGAAATAGGCGTGGTTGATGCCGGCCGGATAGCGGGCATTGGCCAGGTCCTGCGTCGTCCCGCCGTTGATAGCGAGCGCCGAGTTCTTCGGCACATAGTTGCCGTTGCCGTCGGTCAGCAGGTCGCCATTGGCGTCCTTTTGCAGGAAGTCCTTGCCGGTGGAGTAGCCGAAGTATTCGATCCCGGCGCGGGCCAGCGAATCCTTGTCATAGGTGCCGGCCACCATGATGCCGAAGGTTTCGTCCTTGTTCTTCCAGCTGTAAAGCAGCGAGCCGCGCGGGTTGGCGATCTTGGAGCGATCGTTGTAGTTCACGCCGATCGAACCGTTCAGCGAATTCGCCTTCATGTCGAGCGGCTTGCGCGTGCGCACCAGCACGGTGCCGCCCAGCGCGCCTTCGTCGATCCACGGTTCGGGCGACTTGTAGACTTCCACGCGCGAAATCACTTCGGGCGCGAGCAGCGAATAGTTGAACGTGCGGCCGGTCACGTCGCCGGGGTTGCCACCCCAGTCGGCCGAGGCGATCGAGTGCCCGTCGATCAGGATGCGGTTGAGCGCCGGATCGGTGCCCTGGATCGACACGCGTTCGCCGATGCCGAACTGGTGGTCCACCGACACGCCGGGAATGTGCGAGAGCGATTCGGCCACGTTGCGATCGGGGAACTTGCCCACGCCTTCGGCGGTGATCACGTCCATCACGGCAATCGCGCTGCGCTTCACGTCGATCGCGTTCTTGAGCGAGGCGCGAATGCCGGACACGACAATCGCCTGGCCCGGATCGCTGCCCTGATCGGCGGAATCGGCGGCGGCGCTGTTGGGCGCTGTGGCCTGGGCATCCTGCGCGATGGCTGGCGACGACACGATCGTGGCAAAGGTGCTTGCCAGCAATGCTGCACGAAAGAATGACATGTTTTAACCCTCAATCCCGCCCGTATCCCGGGCACGAATGTGTTGAACCCTGAAACGGTGTTGCTTACCCCTCGCGGCTGTTTCCTGGATGTGGTCTGTAACCAATCTAAGTCCAACCGCCACGCAATATGTCACTTAAATGAAACCGGCTGTCCACCAAAACTTGGCCTGACACATCCGTCAACAGAATGAAACAATGTGAAAAAATATACGAAATCCGCCGTTTTCCGGTCTTTTTGCGGGTTGAGGGGTGCGGCATATTGGCCGCAGTCCCAAAAAAATTTACACGGGTTTGGTAGGGACCAAAACAAAGCCACATCGCGCAAAGGTGATTCGCTGGTGCGGTGGACCGCAAAAGGAGCAGGCCAATGAATGCCAATCAGCCCATGACGAAGGCCGGCCGCGATGCTTGAAGTGTGCGTGGAAGACGGTGCCGGCATGGCTGCGGCGCTGGCCGGTGGCGCGGATCGGCTGGAACTGTGCGTGGCGCTGGACCTGGGTGGGCTGACGCCGCCATCGTCCCTGCTCGATCTTGCAGCGCGCCAGCCCTTGCCGGTTCATGCCCTGTCGCGCCCGCGCCCTGGTGATTTTGCCTACAATGCCCGCGATTGTGCGCTGGTGCAGGCCGATCTGGCCGATTTCGCCAAGGCTGGCCTTGCCGGCGCGGTGATCGGTTGCGGCGGGCGTCAGGGGCTGGATCGCGGGGCGCTGGCCGAATGGGTCGACCATGCCCGCGCGCTGGGCGAGGCACGCGGGCGGCCGCTGTCGCTTACGCTGCACCGCGTGTTCGATCTGCTCGACGATCCGTTCGCCGGCCTGGAAATCGCGGTGGAACTGGGCTTTGACCGCATTCTGACCTCGGCCGGCGCGGTGCGCGCGGGTGATGGCGTGGCGCGCTTTGCCGCGCTGGTGAAAGCGGCCAGCGGGC
>NZ_APCQ01000228.1:0-1888 GCF_000410615.1 Novosphingobium sp. B-7
CCTGGCGCGCACCAGCCTGACGGCCACGGTGGTGCAGGCCGATGCGCTGAAATGGCAGCCCGATGAACCGTTCGATGCCGTGCTGCTCGATGCGCCGTGCAGCGCCACGGGCACCTGCCGCCGCCATCCCGATGTGCTGCATCGCCTGGCCGCGATGGATGAATTGACCCAGTTGCAGGCGCAGATGCTGGCCCGCAGCGCTGCCTGGCTGCGGCCGGGCGGCACGCTGGTCTATGCCACCTGCTCGCTCGAACCGGCAGAGGGCGAAGCTCAGGGCGCCGCTTTTGCCGGTCTCGATCCGGCGCCGATCCAGAACGGCGAATTGCCCGCCGGTATCGCGCCTACGCCCGAGGGATGGCTGCGCAGCGACCCGGGCATGCTGGCAAGCGAAGGCGGGATCGACGGGTTCTTTGCCGCGCGGTGGCGCCAAGGGTGATGCAAATGGCCGGCAATTCATTTTGCCGGCGCGATTTTTGTGGCTAAGCCGGCGCCATGTCTGCCGGCCATCACCACGATCACCACCACGCCCATGCTCATGACCATGGGCACGACCACGGCCACCACCATGGCCCAGGGCACAGCCATGCGCCGGCCAGTTTCGGCCGCGCCTTTGCCCTGGGGATTGCGCTCAACACCGCGTTCGTGGTGGTCGAGGGTGGCTATGGCATCGTCAGCGGGTCGATGGCGCTGGTTGCCGATGCCGGGCACAACCTGTCCGACGTGCTGAGCCTGTTCATGGCCTGGGGCGCCAGCGTGCTCTCGGCGCGGCCGCCGCAGGGCCGCTTCACTTATGGCTTCAAGTCCAGCTCGATCCTGGCCGCGCTCGGCAACGCCGCGCTGCTGCTGGTGGCGCTGGGCGCGATCTTGGTGGAAAGCGTGCGCCGCCTGATGGAGCCAGAGGCGGTGTCGCCCGGCCCGGTGATGATCGTCGCGGCGATCGGCATCGTCATCAACACGTTCACCGCCCTGCTGTTCATGCGTGGCAGCAAGCACGACATCAACTTGCGCGGCGCCTATCTGCACATGGCCGCCGATGCGGCGGTTTCAGCAGGCGTCGTGCTCGCCGGCCTCGCCATGGCGATGACCGGGTGGACCTGGATCGACCCGCTGACCAGCCTGGTCATCGTGGTGGTGATTGCCGTGGGCACCTGGGGCCTGGCGCGCGACTCGCTCAAGCTGGGGCTTCAGGCTGTGCCGCCGGGGATCGATCCGAACAAGGTCAGTGCCGCGCTGGCCGCCATGCCGGGCGTGGCGCGGGTGCACGATCTGCATATCTGGCCGATGAGCACCACCGAAACCGCGCTCACCGCGCACCTGATCATGCCGCAGGGCCACCCGGGCGACGGGTTCCTGGCGCATGTGGCCCACGATCTGGAGCATGATTTCGGCATCGGCCACACCACGATACAGGTGGAAACCGACGATTGCGGCGGTTGCTCGCTGGAGGTTTAAGCGATTTGCCCGCCAGATGATCCGCTCTGAGGCGGGGCGAGATCGGTGGTGCGCTGCATCTGGCGCGATGACGGCAGCCAAGGTGCAAGTTATCAAGCTGGACCCCGGATCAAGTCCGGGGTGACGATGAGTTTTTACTTCATCTATATTTTGTCGTCACCCCGGACTTGATCCGGGGTCCAGCTGTTCTGCTTGCGCAAAATGCGCGAACGTACGCAAACGGGCGATTTTTTGTTCGCGCAGAGGCGCTGAGGCGCAGAGATTCCATTCTCTCTGCGCCTCAGCGCCTCTGCGCGAAACATCTTCCTAAGGCGTCGCTGATGCCGCGCCGGCCGGTACGGTGGCATCGACCAGCGGCGGCGGGGCCGGGCGGCTGTCGAGCATGGTGGCGGCTTCATCGAGCGCGCGGGCTTCGCCGCGGGTCACGCCGCCGGGG
>NZ_KE148349.1:0-250 GCF_000410615.1 Novosphingobium sp. B-7
GGCCGACCATGCGCCCAACCTGCGCATTCGTGGGGCGATGATGGCCACCGCGCTGGCCGAATACTTCCGCGCCCAGGGGCGGCGCGTGCTGCTGATCATGGACAGCCTGACGCGCGTGGCCCACGCCGGGCGCGAAATCGCGCTGCTGCTGGGCGAACCCGGCGCGGCGCGCGGCTATCCCCCTTCGGCGCTGGCGACGATCACCAAGCTGGTCGAGCGCGCCGGCAATTCGGCGGCGAGTGGCGGGGCC
>NZ_KE148349.1:266-952 GCF_000410615.1 Novosphingobium sp. B-7
ACCGTGCTGGCCGATGGCGACAACCAGGACGATCCGGTGGTCGATACCGCCCGCTCGATCCTGGATGGGCACATCGTGCTCTCGCGCGATCTGGCGCAGCGCGGGCACTATCCCGCGATCGACATTCCCGCCTCGCTCAGCCGGGTGATGACCGACATCACCAGCCCGCAGCATCAGGCCCTGGCCCGGCAGTTTCGCGCGCTGATCGCCGCCTATGAGGCCAACCGCGATCTGGTGCTGATGGGGGCCTATCGCCAGGGGGCCGACCCGCAGCTGGACCAGGCGATCGCCATGCACGGCGCGCTGGCCGATTTCCTGATGCAACCCGCGCAGGACATCGTGCCACTGGACAGCTGCATTAACCAATTGACCCAGTTGCTGGGCGGCTGAGCGCGCCATGACGATCAAGGCCCGCAACCAGCGGCTGGTGCGGCTGCGCCGGCTGGAAAAGCTGCGCGAGATCGGCCATCGCCAGGCGATGCTGGCCGCTGGCCAGGCCGAGAGCACGCTGGCCCAGCTGCAGCACCTGGCCGAGCGCACCGGCACGCTGGCAGACAGCTATGCCGCGCGCACCGATGCCGATGATGGTGCGGCATTGGCCCACCTTGGCGCATTTCGCGCGGGTCTCGAACGCATTGCCCGCAGCACTGCCGGCGAAATCGACACCGCCCGCCGCATTGCCGATG
>NZ_APCQ01000218.1:0-8209 GCF_000410615.1 Novosphingobium sp. B-7
CGCAAGCGCCGAGGCGGTATCACCCCCGGCGGTAGAGAACGCCAAGGGGAAGTTGGACGCACCGAACACCGCCACCGGGCCAAGCGGGATCATCCGCAGACGCAGATCGGGGCGGGGCAGGGGCTGGCGATCGGGCAGGGCCGGGTCGATGCGCAACTGCTGCCATGCGCCTGCACGCACCACGCCGGCAAACAGGCGTAACTGGCCCACCGTGCGGCCGCGCTCGCCCTCCAGCCGCGCGCGCGGCAACCCGCTTTCGCGCATGGCGGCCACGATCAAGGGATCGCCGATGGCAAGGATTTCCTCGGCGATGGTTTCGAGGAAGCGGGCACGCGCTTCGCGGCTCGTGGCGCGATAGATGTCGAACGCCGCCTCGGCCGCGGCACACAGCCGGGCCACATCGTCAAGGCCGTGCACCGTCAGGGCGGGCCCATGGGGCTGCCCGGTGTGGGCGTCGGTCGAGCGGAATTCGGTCATCGGATTCTCCCTATTTACTCCGACATATTCCGCCAGCATGACAAACGCAATAATAGTCGTTTCACCCCGTGTCGCTCCCTGCTACCCACGTTTGACAGGAGGCGATCGAGACAGTGACGCAACGGCAGTTCCCGGACAAATCGCGCAAGGGCAAGGCAATGGAAAGCGCCGCCGACAGCGCGGCGCCGGACAGTGTCGCGGCCGAGGAGCGCGATAGCCCGGCGCGCGGCCCTGGCCGGCGCCTGCATGGGGCCATCGCCCACAAGCTGGGCACGGCGATCCTGTCGGGCCAATACCAGCCAGGCGATATCCTGTCGGGCGAGGTGGCCTTTGCCGAAGAACTCAAAGTGTCGCGCAGCGCCTATCGCGAGGCGATCCAGGTACTGACCGCCAAGGGCCTGGTGGCAAGCCGCCCCAAGGCCGGCACCCGCGTGCTGGAGCGCGACCGCTGGAATCTGCTCGATCCTGAAGTGCTCGCCTGGGCCTTTGCCGGCGAACCCGATCTGCAATTCGTGCGCGATCTGTTCGAACTGCGCGCCGTGGTGGAACCGGCCGCCGCGCGCCTGGCGGCCCAGCGCCGCGACAAGGCCGATCTCAAGGCGATCCGTGATGCCCTTTCGGCGATGCGGCGGCACACGCTGACCAACGATGCCGGCCGCGCGGCTGACCGTGATTTCCACGATGCGGTGCTGCGCGCCAGCCACAATGCCGCGCTCATGGTGCTGTCAGCCAGCATCGGCGCGGCGGTGCACTGGACCACCCGGTTCAAGCAGCGCAGCCGGGAACTGCCGCGCAATCCCATTCCCGATCATGCGCGCGTCTATGACGCGATTGCCGAAGGCGATGGCGAGGCAGCCTCCCAGGCGATGGGCGTTCTGGTGCAACTGGCCCTGGAAGACACCGCCAGCGCGATCGAAGCTGCCGTAAACCGCTGATCCTCCCCGGTACGGGGAGGGGGACAAGCCGCAGGCTGGTGGAGGGGAGCTTCCGCCTTGCACGCCGTTTCAGGCGGGCAATCCCCTCCACCACGCTTCGCGCGGTCCCCCTCCCCGTTTCGGGGAGGAGCCGATCAGTCTGTTGCCTTGGTCTTCGCACCCCACAGCGCGTAGAAGATGATGTAAAGTTCGCACGCGGCGGTCAGCAGGAACGAGGTCTGTAGGCCAAAGGCATCGGCCAGCTTGCCCTGCACCACCACCAGCGCGCCGCCGGCAATCGCCATGATCAGCAGGCCCGATGCTTCCTCGGTCAGCGGGCCAAGGCCCTTGATCCCGAGGGTAAAGATCGTGGGGAACATGATCGAGTGGAACAGCCCCACGCTGATCAGTGCCCACATCGCCACGGGCCCGTGGGTGAACACGGTAATCATCATCACCACGAATGCACCCACGGCGGCCAGGGCCAGCACGGTTTCGGCGCGCACCCTCTGCATGATCGCCCCGCCGGCAAAGCGGCCCACCATCATCCCGCCCCACAGGAAGGTCAGATAGCGGCCGGCTTCCTCGTGCGTCAGGTTGGCGATATCACCCTGGCTGACGAAGTTGACGAACAGGTTGGCCACGCCGATTTCAGCGATCAGGTAGATGAAGATCGCCGGAATGCCGAACACCAGGTTGCGATGTGCCCACAGCGAATGGTGCTTGCGCTCGTCTGCCGCCATGCGGCTGGTGGCGCTGCCCATGGCGGGCAGGGGATAGCGCGCGATCACCACGGCCAGCACCACCAGCACGGCAGCAACCAGGCCATAAGGCAGGATCACCGAATGCGCATCGGCCAGGCGCTCGGCCGGGGTGAGCACGGTGGTGGCGCTGGCCGTGCCGCTTTTGGAGCGGCCCAGGATCAGATAGGCGCCGAACAGCGGGGCCAGCATCGTGCCGGCCGAGTTGAGCGCCTGCACCAGGGTGAGCCGCGACGACGCGGTTTCGGCCGGGCCGACGACGGCGACATAGGGATTGGCCGCGACTTGCAGCAGGGTGATGCCGCTGGCGATGACAAACAGCATGACCAGCGTGACGCCATAGGACGGAATCGAGGCGGCCACCATCATGCCCAGCGCGCCAGCGGCCATGATCAGCAGGCCGGTGACCATCGCCATCTTGTAGCCGATCTTCTCGATCAGCTTGGCCGAGGGGATCGAGGCGACGAAATAGGCAATGAACCACACGGATTCGATCAGCGTGGTCTGGGTATAGTTGAGGTCGAACACCGCGCGCAAATGCGGCAGCAGGGTGTTGTTGATGACCGTGATGAAGCCCCACATGAAGAACAGCGTGGCCAGGAGCGCCAGCGCGCGGCCATAGCTGGCGCCGGGCGGCAAGCCCTCGCCAGGGGCAGCGGAAGCCGCAGCCGAAGAAGCAACTGGGGGCATGTCCATCCTCTCTCGAAGGGGTGTGTGTGCAACGGCAATGCGCGGCCTCGCCATCCCGTCATGATGCTTGCGAACCGGCTTGCGCTCTTTCTATTTGTCGGACTATATGCTCGGGTACGGCCACGTCAATGGCTGCGCACGTGTTTTCACGTGCCGCCCAGCGGGCAAGAAAGGCCGACCATGGAGACCAGGATGAACACCAAGGCCGCTTCCCTTGCCGCGCTGCTGGCGCTTGTGCCGTTTTCCGGTGCCCATGCTGCCCAGGCAAGCCAGGAGGCGGCAGGTTCGCTGGCCGATGGTCAGAAGGTTGTTGCCGTTACGCTCAAGGCCGCCAATGGCGTTTCGGCCCGCATCCTCAGCTATGGCGCCACGCTGCAGGCGCTGGTCGTGCCTGATCGCGCCGGCAAGCCGGCCGACGTGCTGCTCGGCTATGACGACCTCGCTGGCTATGTCGATCACCCCAACTATTTCGGGGTCACCGTGGGCCGCTATGCCAACCGCATTGCAGGCGGCAAGTTCACGCTCGATGGCAAGGCCTATCAACTACCGCTCAATGAAAAGGCCGCCAGCCTGCATGGTGGAGGCAAGGGCTTTGACAAGCAGGTGTGGCAAGTGGTGTCGGTGAAATCCGGCGCAGTGGCCAGCGTCGTGCTCAGCCATGTCAGCCCCGATGGCGACGCCGGCTATCCCGGCACGGTCAAGGCCACGGTGACCTATTCGCTGGACGAGGCGGGCAATCTGACGATCGCGTTCGAAGCGACCACCGACAAGCCCACGATCATCAACATGACCAACCACGCCATCTTCAACCTCGCTGGCGAAGGATCGTCGCAGGGCGCGATGGATCATGTGCTGACCATTCCGGCCAAGGCGTTTACGCCCATCGACGCCACGCTGATCCCCACCGGTGAATTGCGCCCGGTGGCCGGCACCGTGTTCGATTTCACGCAAGCGCGCCGCGTCGCCGATGGCCTGCGCGATGGGCGCGACCAGCAGATCGTCTATGGCCGTGGCTATGACCACAACTTCGCGCTCGACAAGGGCGTGACGGCGCAGCCGGGCCTTGCCGCGCGGCTGGAAGATCCTGCCTCGGGCCGCGTGCTCGAAGTGCTCACCACCGAGCCGGGCGTGCAGTTCTATGCCGGCAATTTCCTCGATGGCACTCTGGTCGGCAAGCAGGGCCACCTCTATCGCATGGGCGATGGCATCGCGCTGGAACCACAGAAGTTCCCCGATGCGCCCAACCACCCGTCGTTCGTTTCCGCGCGCGTCGATCCTGGCAAGCCCTATCGGCATGTCATGGTCTATCGCGTTTCCACCTCGCGCTGATAGGCCCTTATGACCGAGCACCAGACCCCGAAGCTGCGCAGCCGCGCCTGGTTCGACAATCCCGATAACATCGACATGACCTCGCTCTATCTCGAGCGGTATCTGAACTTCGGGTTGAGCCTGGAAGAACTGCGCAGCGGCAAGCCGATCATCGGCATCGCCCAGACCGGCAGCGACCTCTCCCCGTGCAACCGCCACCACCTCGTGCTGGCCGAGCGCATCCGCGAAGGCGTGCGCGAAGCGGGCGGCATCGTGCTGGAATTTCCGGTGCACCCGATCCAGGAAACCGGCAAGCGGCCCACCGCCGGGCTCGATCGCAATCTGGCCTATCTTGGCCTGGTCGAGGCGCTCTATGGCTATCCCATCGATGGCGTGGTGTTGACCACTGGTTGCGACAAGACCACGCCCGCGCTGCTGATGGCGGCAGCCACCGTCAACATCCCGGCCATCGCCCTGTCGGTGGGCCCGATGCTTAATGGCTGGCACAAGGGCGAGCGTACCGGTTCGGGCACCATCGTGTGGAAGGGCCGCCAGATGATGGCCGCCGGCGAACTCGATGCCGATGGCTTCATCAAGCTCGTCGCCTCGTCGGCGCCGTCCACCGGCTATTGCAACACCATGGGCACGGCCACGACGATGAACTCGCTGGCCGAGGCGCTGGGCATGATGCTGCCTGGTTCGGCGGCGATCCCCGCGCCCTATCGCGATCGCCAGGAATGCGCCTATCACACCGGCAAGCGCATCGTCGACATGGTGCGTGAAGACCTCAAGCCGTCTGATATCCTCACGCTCGATGCGTTCCACAACGCCATCGTCGTCAATTCCGCGATTGGCGGATCGACCAACGCGCCGATCCACCTGGCCGCCATCGCCCGCCATGTCGGCGTGGACCTGCCGCTCGATGATTGGCAGCGCCTGGGCCACAAGGTGCCGCTGCTGGTCAACCTGCAGCCGGCCGGCGAATACCTGGGCGAGGATTATTATCGCGCTGGTGGGGTTCCGGCGGTGGTGGGCCAGTTGATTGGCCAGGGCCTGATCCGCGAAGGCGCGATGACCGTCAACGGCCGCACCATGGGCGAAAACTGCCGTGGCGTGGAAATCGAGGACGAACGCGTAATCCGCCCGTTCGCCCAGCCGCTGGTGGAAGAAGCCGGGTTCCTGGTGCTCAAGGGCAACCTGTTCGACGCAGCGATCATGAAGACCAGCGTGATCAGCGAGGAATTCCGCGCGCGCTATCTGTCCAACCCGGCCGATCCCGAAGCATTCGAAGGCCCCTGCGTGGTGTTCGACGGGCCGGAAGACTATCACCACCGCATCGATGATCCTGCCGTCGGGATCACGCCCGAAACCCTGCTGTTCATGCGCGGCGCCGGGCCGATCGGCTATCCCGGCGCGGCCGAAGTGGTCAACATGCGGCCGCCGTCCTACCTCATCACCGAGGGCGTGAGCGCGCTGCCGTGCATCGGCGACGGGCGCCAGTCGGGCACCTCGGGCAGCCCGTCGATCCTCAACGCCAGCCCGGAAGCGGCGGCGATGGGCGGCCTGGCCCTGCTCGAAACCGGCGATCGCGTGCGCATCGACCTCAAGGCCGGCACGGTCAACGTGCTGGTGGCCGACGACGTACTGGAAGCGCGCCGTGCCGCGCTGGCGGCCAAGGGTGGCTATCCCTATCCCGCCAGCCAGACGCCGTGGCAGGAAATCCAGCGCGCCGTGGTCGGCCAGCTCAACACGGGCGCCATTCTGGAAGGCGCGGAGAAGTATCAGCGGATTGCCCAGACCATGGGCCTGCCGCGCGACAATCATTGATCGGAACACGGCAATGACCGGCATGGGAAAGCGTGGCGCACACCGCACTTTCCCACCTGGCGCGATAGAGAGGACCGGAGCGCGATGGCTTTGTGGCGCAAGATCGACCGCGACGTGGCCGATATCCTGGGCGAGGGCACGCTGTGGTGCCCACGCGACGGCGCGCTCTATTGGACCGACATCCTCGCCCCCGCGCTCAACCGCATGGATCTGGCAAGCGGCGCGATCAGCCGCTGGACCATGCCCGAGCCGCTCGGCTGGGTGGCTGAGGCCAAAGTGGGTGGCCTGATCGGCGGTTTTCGCGGCGGCGTCGCCTCGATCGCCTTCGATCCCGCGTCGGGCGCGCCGGTGATCGGGCCGCGCAGTGGGCCAGAGCCGCATCTGCCCGGCAACCGCATGAACGATGGCAAGGCCGATGCCCACGGCGCGATCTGGTGCGGCACGATGGACATGGCCGAAGAGCAGGACAACGGCACGCTCTATCGCCTGGCGCACGATGGCACGTTCCAGGTTATCGACAGCGGCTATGGCGTACCCAATGGGCCGGCGTTCTCGCCATGTGGGCAATGGCTCTATCACGCCGACAGCGCGCGCCGGGTGATCTATCGCTTCGCGCTGACCGACGAGGGGGTTGGCCCGCGCGAGGTGTTCGTTCGCCTGGCCGAGGATGATGGCTATCCCGATGGCATGACCTGTGACGCGCAGGGTTTTCTGTGGCAGGCGCATTGGGATGGTGGGCGGATCAGCCGCTTCGCCCCCGATGGCCGGCTCGACCGCGCGATTGCCCTGCCGGCGCGGCGTATCACCAACATCGCCTTTGCCGGCGAACGGCATGATCGCATGTTCGTGACCAGCGCGCGCGTTGGCCTTGCCGATCCGGGCGAATATGATGGCGCCCTGTTCGAGGTGGAAAGCGGCGCCACCGGGTTTGCGCCGGGTGTCTACGGCTAACGCAGGTCAGCCGCGCGCTTAATCGCTTTCCACCCCGGCATAGCCGGGCAAGTGTCGCGCGCCGTGGCCACGGGCCAGTTCGATCGCCTCGCGCAGGGCCTGGTCAAACTTGTTGGCCAGCTTGCGCGGGCCGATGTGATCGCGAAAGAAATCGGCCCACAGGAATTCGGCATAGGGCCGCGTCGTCTTGGCATAGCCGCCGGCGCGGCGCACATCGCCGGCCAGCGAGCGCCAGGGATCGTCCTCCAGCTTGCCCACCTGATGGGGCAGCGCCTTCCATTCGCGGCGGCGGCCGCGCGCATCATAGGGGTGCAGCCAGTTGTTGGCGTCGAGAAACGCCAGGAACCGCTTGCGCGGCAGGTGCGCCAGCCGCGCCACCACCGACACCAGCACTTCTTCCACCCCTTCCAGATGCAGCGCCAGGGCGAGGTGATGGTGATCGAGCATCCACAGCTGGTCATCGGGACCGATCACGGCCGGGATCATGTGTGCACCCAGAAATTCGCCGGCGGCGCTGGCTTCGTTGCGGCGCGCCCAGTCGCGGCGCTTGCGCTCCACCTCGCGCAGGCCAACGGTCATCTGCGTGGGGCGCAGGTCGGCAATCGCCACGGTCTTGAGAATCGGTTGGATCGGACCGGCCAGCCCCATGACTCACGCTCCATGCTTCACGCCTGCCGCGGCGCAGTCTGCGCCAATGCCACGGCATCGGCAACGCTGAAGGTGGCATCGCGTGCCAGATCACCCAGGCCCGATGCCGCTAGCACCGCGCGCGCGCGATCATGCGTGCGCGCCAGGATCAGGCGTCCGCCGCGCCGTGCCAGCGTGGCGTGCAATTCGCCGATCGCCTCTGCGGCGGTGGTATCGAGATCGTCACTCTCTTCCAGGCTCAAGACCACCACCGGCACGCCCAGCCCTTGCGCGCGGCGCGCCACCAGGCCCAGCACGGTTTCGGCATTGGCAAAGAACAGGGGGGCATTGGGCCGGAAGATAGCCAGCCCGCCCACTGCGCGCGCGGTATCGTGGGCGGCCATGTCGACATAATCGTGGCTGGTGCCCAGTTGCCCCAACTTGCTGAGCGAGGGATGGGCCAGGCGATAGAGCAGTTGCGCCAGGCTGAGGCCCACGGCCACCAGCAGCCCATCGAGCACGCCCAGGCTCAACACCCCCAGCGCGGCGGCCGGGGCGGTCCAGCGGTCGCGCCCCACTTTCCACGGGCGCAGCAACGGCGCGGGTGACAGGGCGTGGGTCAGCGCCGCGACGACCACAGCGGCCAGCACCGGC
>NZ_KE148350.1:0-30221 GCF_000410615.1 Novosphingobium sp. B-7
AGCAACTGGCCGCGCTGGAAAGCCGCCAGCGTATCGCCAGCCGCGCCGCCAACGGCACCGCAGGGCGCGAGGCCGACCATGCCCTGGCCCTGGCGGAACAGACGCGTGACCTGGCCGCGCTGATGCAGCAACTGGGCCGCGACGGGCAGATGCGCGATGTTCTGGCCGGGCTGCCCGGCCCGCTGCAACGCCCCGATCGGCCCGGTGCCGTGCTGATGGTCGAAGATGTCGACCCGCTGCTGCGCACCAGCAGCACGCTGATGTGGATCATGCCCGTATCCGGGCGGGTGGTCTCGGGCTTTGGCGAGGCGGGACAGACCGGGCCGAGCCAGGGACTGACCATCGCGCCGGTGCCTTCAGCCCAGATCGTGGCCCCGGCCGCCGGGCGCGTGGCCTTTGCCGGTTCCTATCGCGGCTATGGCCAGATCGTGATCGTCGAGCATGCCGGCGGCTGGACTTCGCTGATCACCGGCCTGGGGCGGATCGATGCGGCCGTGGGCGATCGCGTGGTGCAGGGTTCACCGCTGGGCATTGCCGCCCCGGCCAGCCCGGTGGTGAGCGTGGAACTGCGCAAGGACGGCATGCCGGTCAACCCCTTGGCGGCCTTGCGCAATTGATCGCTCGCTGCGGCCCGCGCGGCCTGTAACACGTCGCCCACGCACAAACGGGAATCGGGTGCGCTCCATCTGGCATTCAGGCTTGCGGGGCTATACAAGCGGGCGGTCCGGCCCGCGCCGCGGCGCTTGGTTCTTTATCGAAGGTTCGATTGCAAACATGGCAAAACCGCTTGCTTCCCTGCTGCGTGCAACGGCCCTGGTCACGGCCGTAGCGGTTCTGCCCGTGGCCACGGCCGGCCTGGCAGCGGTGGATTCCCGCACCGCGCCGCAGTTCCAGAAGCTCGAGATGATCTATGCCAAAATCAAGGAGAACTATGTCGAGCCGGTGAACGACGATACGCTGATCAAGGGCGCGATCGACGGCATGCTGGCCACGCTCGATCCGCACAGCGCCTATCTGGAAGCGCGCGATTTCGAAAACCTGCGCACCCAGACCGAAGGCGCCTATGGCGGCCTGGGCCTGTCGGTCACGCTCGATGATGGCGCGGTCAAAGTGATCGCCCCGATGAAGGGCACGCCGGGCGACCTCGGCGGGATCAAGGCCGGCGACTATATCACCCACCTCGATGGCAAGCTGATCTATGGCGGCTCGCTTGACGATGCGGTGGACCAGATGCGCGGTGCACCGGGCACCAAGATCAAGCTTACCGTCTATCGCCCCGGCCGCGACGAGCCGCTGGACTTCACGCTGACCCGCGAGGTGATCAAGCTGCGTCCGGTGGAATGGAAGGTGAAGGACAACATCGGCGTCATCGCCGTGTCGAGCTTCAGCGAGAACGTCGGCAGCGAAGTGGCCCAGGCGGTCCAGTCGATTCGCGCCCAGTTGGGCAACAACCTGGCGGGCATCGTGCTCGATCTGCGCGGCAATCCGGGCGGCCTGCTCAATGAAGCGGTCTCGCTGTCGGACGATTTCCTCGACAAGGGCACGATCGTGTCGCAGCGCGGGCGCGATCCGCAGGACAACGATATCTATTCCGCCCATCCCGGCGATGTGGCGCGCGGCCTGCCGATGATCGTGCTGATCGACGAAGGCTCGGCCTCGGCATCGGAAATCGTGGCAGGCGCGATGCAGGACCAGCACCGCGCGCTGATCATGGGCCAGCGCAGCTTTGGCAAGGGCAGCGTGCAGACGCTGATCCCGCTGGGCAAGGATTCCGCGCTCAAGCTGACCACCGCGCGCTATTACACGCCATCGGGCCGTTCGGTGCAGGAAGGCGGGATCGAGCCGGATATCACCGTGCCGCAGATTTCCGATCCCGACCTGCGCAAGCGCGCGCTGCGGTCCTATCGCGAAAGCGACCTGCGCCGTCACCTGATCAACGAGATCAAGGAAGACAAGGATCTGGAAAAGGACAAGATCGACGATCCGCGCTTCAAGATGACGCCCGAGGAGTTGAAGGCCAAGGGCATCGACGATTTCCAGCTCTATTATGCCGTCCAGACGCTCAAGCGCACCGCGCCCGGCGCGCTGGCTGCGCTGCGCAAGCGCTGATCCGGCCAGGAACCGCGCCATCATGACGATCGACCGCCGCTTTTCCGATGATCTTGCCCTGGCCCATGGCCTGGCCCTGGGCGTGCCGCTGGTCGCCATGGCCACGGCACTGGTGGCCCAATACGGTTTCGGCCTGCCGCCGTGCGAGATGTGCTGGTGGCAACGCTATGGCCACCTGGCGGCGATCGCGCTCGCTATCCTCGCGCTGTTGCGCCGTGGCCGCCCCGAGGCGCGCTGGCTGGTCCTGCTGGCCGCACTCGGCATCCTGTCGAGCGGCCTGATCGGCGCCTTTCACGCCGGGGTGGAATACCACTGGTGGGAAGGCCTCACCACCTGCTCGTCCAGCCATATCGAGGGCGATCCGCTGGCCGCGATCATGGCCGCGCCCCTGGTGCGCTGCGACACCCCGGCCTGGACGCTGATGGGCGTGAGCATGGCCGGTTTCAATTTCCTGTTTTCCACTCCGGCCGCGCTGGCAATCCTGGGATTGCTGGCCAAGGGCCGCGGCAAGGGAGCCTGAAGCGATGTCCCGCCCCGATATTGGTCATCCCGATACTTCCCGCATGATCCGCGTGGACCAGGCCGGCGAATTTGGCGCCACCCGCATCTATGCCGGCCAACTGGCGGTGATGGGCGATCGCGGCCCGGATTCGGCCGAGATCGTCGAAATGGCCCGGCAGGAGGAAGACCACCGCGCCAAGTTCGACGCGATGATCGCCGAGCGCGGCGTGCGCCCCACGGCGCTGCAGCCGGTGTGGTCGGTCGCGGGCTTTGCCCTGGGCGCTGCCACCGCGCTGCTCGGCCCCAAGGCAGCGATGGCCTGCACCGCCGCGATTGAGACCGAGATCGACCGCCACTATACCGAACAGTTGGAAGAACTGGGCGACAGCGATCCCGAACTGGCCGACACCATCCGCCAGTTCCGCGATGATGAACGCGCCCATCGCGATGCCGCGCTGGCCGCTGGCGCCGAACAGACCCCGGCCTATCCGCTGCTGTCCAACGCCATTCGCCTGGGCTGCCGCGCGGCGATCAAGCTATCGGAACGGATCTGACGGAAAGCTGGTGAAAATCCGCGCCTTGCCCGGTGATGGCACAGGCGCCGGAGACCTTTTCACCGGTCTGCGCGTTGCCCCTTCATCTATCATTCACCGCCCCGTCAGCTTATGATGGGGCGACATGGGGGCGGCCCGCCCGCCTTTCCACGCGCTGGAGACGAACCGACAATGCGCCTTGCTGCCCACCCCCTGCGCCTGCTGGCCCCGGCCCTGCTGCTGTTTCCCGCGGTCATGCTGGGCGCCACCCCGGCCCAGGCCGCCCGCGCCCGCACCGCGGTGCCCAATGCCCAGCCGGCCGACGATGGCCCCGAGCAGGGCGACGAAAAGGTCAACCAGCTGATCATCTATGGCGATGACCCCTGCCCGGTTTCAACGGCCGAGCAGATCACCGTCTGCGCCCGCAAGGACGAGGCAGAACGCTTCCGCATTCCTGCCCCGCTGCGCGACAATCCCAACGATCCCAAGAACCAGACCTGGACCGACCGGGTTAAGGCCTATGAAACCGTGGGCGCGGCCGGGATCAATTCCTGTTCGCCGGTCGGCTCGGGCGGGGCCACCGGCTGCACCGCGCGCCTGATCCACGATGCCTATGCCGAAAAGAAGCAGAGCAGCGACGTGCAGTTCGGCAAGCTGATCGAGCAGGAACGCGAGCGCCGCCTGTCGACGATCGACAAGGACGCGGCCGAGGAACAGGCCCGCGTCGAAACGCTGGAAAAGGAATACGAGGCGCGCCTCGCCCGCGAACGCGATGGCACGCCCGCCCCCAGCACGGCGGCCCCCACTACCCCGGCACAGTCGACACCGCAGCAGAATTGAGCCCATTTTCATGCCAATGGTGCTTGCGCGGCTCTAGGGATTCGCTAACCTAGGCTGTGCAAGACAGTTTTGTCTCTCCTCCCTCTCGGCTGAAACCGATGGAGCAGTTCCATGACGATCGAAGAACGCAACGCTGAAATTCTCCGTCTGCTTTCGGCACGCACGAAAGCCAACACCATCTCCCGTGCGGCTGCGCGCAAGGCATTGATCGCCGATGGCATCTATACTCAGAAGGGCAAGGTCCGCGCCGAATATGGCGGCGAGCCCAAGCCGAAAGATGTTGCTTGAGCCGACTTACCACGGCGTTTGTGCTGGGTTATCATGGCTGTGATGCCCGCATTGCGGAACTGGCTGTCGCCGGTGACATCGACATTCTGCAAAGCGAGCGTGCGTATGACTGGCTCGGCCCTGGCGCTTATTTCTGGGAAGCAGATCCGCTCCGCGCACGCGAATGGGCAGAGGGCAAGGTACGGAGCGGACAATATACCCGCCCTGCCGTGATCGGCGCGGTCATTGATCTTGGCGCCTGCCTGGATCTGTCCAATCGTGAAAATATCGATTTGGTAAAGGGTGCCTTTGCTTCGTTTCGCAGCGAGCAGGAAGCCGCCGGGGTGGCTCTACCTGAAAACCGAAATCCGGCCGGCATCACCGATCCCGACCGCTTGTTGCGATTTCTCGACTGCGCCGTGATCAGGCACCTTCACGCCACGATCGAGGCCGTCCCTCCACATGAACGGATCGTCGAGCCGTTCGATACGGTGCGCGGCGTCTTTTTCGAAGGCTCGCCAATCTATCCGAAGTGTGGCTTCCACGAACGAACGCATGTGCAGATCGCTGTGCGGAACAGCGAGTGCATCAAGGGTATTTTCCATGTGCGGAAAATACCCTGACACGTTTCAGCTCAGCGCGATATCGGGCGCGTCTTCCTGCTTCATGCCGACCAGGTGATAGCCCGCGTCGACATGGTGCACTTCACCGGTGACGCCGGCCGACAGGTCCGACAGGAAATAGAGGCCGGAGCCACCTACGTCCTCGATCGTGGAGTTGCGGCGCAGCGGCGCGTTCAACTCGTTCCACTTGAGGATATAGCGGAAATCGCCGATGCCGCTGGCGGCCAGGGTCTTGATCGGGCCGGCCGAGATGGCGTTGACGCGGATGCCTTGCGGGCCACAGTCGTTGGCGAGATAGCGCACGCTGGCTTCCAGCGCGGCCTTGGCCACGCCCATCACATTGTAATGCGGCACGACCTTTTCCGCACCGTAATAGGTCAGCGTGAGGATCGACCCGCCGTTGGGCATCATTTCGACCGCGCGCTTGGTCACGGCGACCAGGCTGTAGGCCGAAATGTTCATGGTCATCAGGAAGTTGTCGAGCGTGGTATCGTAATAGCGCCCGCGCAGCTGGCTCTTGTCGGAATAGCCGATCGCGTGGACGACGAAATCGATCGTGTCCCAGCGCGCCTTGAGTTCATCGAACGCCGCATCGAGCGCGGCCATGTCCGACACGTCGCAATCGATCAGGAAATCGCTGTCCAGGCTTGCCGCCAGCGGCCGCACGCGCTTGGCCAGCGCCTCGCCCTGGTACGAGAAGGCGAGTTCGGCCCCCTGTTCGTGCAACTGGCGGGCAATGCCCCAGGCCAGAGACTTGTCATTGGCGAGGCCCATGATCAGGCCGCGCTTTCCCTTCATCAATCCGGTCATGCGCCCTCGTACGCTCCTGCACCTTCGGGCCAGCATCTGTTCGGGCGTTCCATCAGGAATGGCGCTGAACGGACCTTGGCCAACCGGGTCTTCATTCTGGTTTGGTCGCGCCAGCCTGGCGAATGGCCCGCGCGCGATTATCTACCTGGCCCAGCATGTCTTGCTCCTCCGGTGTTTCGGCGAGCGCGGCATTGAGTTCGGCACCTATTACCATCCCTATGCCGACCAGCCAGAAAAAGAAAAGAGCGATCATCACCCCGGCGAGGCTGCCATAGGTCAGATCATACGAGAAAACCGAAGCGAGGAGTTTGGGCAACAGGATGGAAACGCCCAGCCACCACGAGGAGACGAACAGCGCACCGGGCCACTTGGGATAGCGATTCGAACGATAGGCGCTGGGCGTAAGCGACAGGAACAGCAGCCACAGAGCCCCGAACAGCACCAGCGTGGGCAGGAAGCGCCCGGCCGCCAGGCCATCGACCCAGGCGCCAAACTGCGGCAGGCGGGCCACGATCACTTCCTGCGCGGCGCCGATCGCCACCTGCGCCAGGATCGAGACGAGAATCAGCACGACCGAGGCAATGATCAGCCCGGTGGACATCAGGCGATAGCGCCAGAACGCATGCTCCCACTGCGTACCATAGGCGCGGCGCAGGATGTCACGGATGGTTTCGACCAGGCTGCTGACCGTCCACAGCCCGACCAGCCCGCCGATCCACAGCAGATGCCCGGTGCGCGCCTCTACGGCGGCACGCGCCACCGGTTCGATCGTGGTTGCCACCACGCGCGGTAGGGCCATCAGCACGGTGTTGATCGCGGCGGTGCGCTGGCTCGTCTCGCCGATCAGGGAAAACAGCGCCGCGCCGGTGATGAAGAACGGAAACAGCGCGATCAGCACCATGTAGGCGAAATTGCCGGCATGGATGAAACCGTCGTTGATTACCCCGGTCCACACCCGCTTGAGCAGTTCATAGGCGCGGGCACCGGGGCGCAACTCGTCGCGCACCTCGTTGAATTCTGCGCGGAGGCGGTGGTGCAGGGCGGCGCGGCGCCGCGCCTCGGGCGAAAGATCGGGCACGAGCGGCTTGGCGCCCTGCGGCACGCCGGGCACCTGATCGGCGTAATCAGGATCGATTTCGTTGTTCATCAAGTGCGTAATGCACAAAGGCGCTGCCTGGCTCCCGCCCTTGGGGCCGGCAGCGCCCGCACCAGCGGTCAGACGCCCAGGCGGGCGCGGGGATTGCGCGTATCGTGCCAGCCGGCCAGCCGCGCCTTGAGATCGGCATCATCGGCCGGCAGATCGATCTGCAAGGTCACCAGTTGGTCACCCCGCTCGCCGTCCTTGCGCGAGAATCCCTTGCCCTTGAGCCGCAGGGTGCGACCGCTGCTGCTGCCCGGCGCCACGGTGAGCATGACCGCACCATCGACGGTGGGCACCTTCACCTTGGCCCCGCCAACCGCCTCTTCCAGGGTGATCGGCAGATCGAGGCGGATGTTGTCGCCATCGCGCACGAAGAACGGATGGGGCGCGATCTCGATCGTGACCAGTGCATCGCCCGCGCCGCCCGGGCCGGGTTCGCCCTTGCCGGTCAGCCGCATCTGCTGCCCGGATTCGACGCCGGCAGGCAGCTTCAGCTCGATCGTGCTGCCCGAAGACAACGTGACCCGCTGCGCCGCGCGCGCTGCCGCTTCCACGAAAGGCACCTGCAGGCGATAGCTGACATTGGCGCCCTTTGGCGGGGGAGGCCGCCGGCCCCCGCCAAACCCGCCGAAGCCGCCGCCTGCGCTGCCACCGCCCATGCCGCCGCGCCCACCGAACAGGCCCTCGAACAGGTCCGAGAGGTCTGGCCCGTCGCCGCTTTCAAAGCCGCCATCGTGGCGAAAGCCGCCTTGCCCGCCGCGAAAACCGCCCGCGCCGCCGCCGAACCCGCCGCCAAAGGGCATGGCCGGGTTGCCATCGGCATCGATCTCGCCACGGTCGAACTTGGCCCGCTTGTCCTTGTCGGACAGCAGGTCATAGGCGCGCGTCACTTCGGCAAAGCGCTCGGACGCCTTGGGATTGTCCTTGTTGTGATCGGGGTGCAGCTCCTTGGCGAGCTTGCGATAGGCCGATTTCACGTCCTTTTCGCTCGCACTGCGCGCCACACCGAGAATGGAATAAGGGTCTGCTGCCATGGTGACCTAGCTAGGGATAGGGGCGCTTGCCCGCAAGGCTCGCTTTCAAGATGATAGCTTGGCGGTTACACGGCATTGACCCAAGTCATCGCGGGAATGGATGCATGGCTTCCATACTGCCCGCCTCCGATGCCGCAGACAGGACCATTGCCCGTGACCGAACAGACCGCCTTTGAACCGGGCCAGGACGCCATTCCCCACGGCGATCCCTTTGCCATCTTCGAAGACTGGTTCGCCGCCGCCAAGGCCAGCGAACCCAACGATCCCAATGCCATGGCCCTGGCCACGGCCACGCCCGACGGCGCGCCATCGCTGCGCATGGTGCTGCTCAAGGGCCATGGCGCCGATCTGGGACCAGCCTTCGGCGGGGCCGGCGGCTTTGTGTTCTATACCAATTTCCACAGCCGCAAGGGTGGCGAACTGGCCGCCAATCGCCAGGTCGCACTGCTGTTCCACTGGAAAAGCCTGCGCCGCCAGGTGCGCATTGAAGGGCCGGTGGTGGAAGTGAGCCCGCAGGCCGCCGATGCCTATTTCGCCAGCCGCCATCCCGAATCGCGCCTGGGCTCGGCCGCGTCGGACCAGTCGCGCGTGCTGCCCTCGCGCCAGGTCTATCTCGATCGCGTGGCCGCCTTGCGGGCGCAATATCCCGACGGGAACGTGCCCCGTCCGGCGCACTGGTCGGGCTATCGGGTAGAGCCGCGCGCCATCGAGTTCTGGCAGGACCGCGATTATCGCCTGCACGAACGACGCCGCTTCGTGGCCGATGGAAACGGCGGCTGGACCAGCAACCTGCTTTATCCGTAAAGGGGCGGGATGACCCAGACTGCCCCCGCCCCCGCCCCTGCCCCTACCCCTGGCCCCGCCACCGCCACCCACGCAGACCTCAATCGCCGCGCGGCCATGGCCAGCAGTGCGGTGGCGCTCCTGCTGCTCGGGCTCAAGGGCTGGGCGGTGGTGCAATCGGGCTCGCTCGCCATGCTGGGCAGCCTGGCCGATACCGCGCTCGATCTGGTGGCGAGCCTGGCCACGCTGCTGGGCGTGTGGATCGCGGCCATGCCCGACGATCACAACCACCGCTTCGGCCATGGCAAGGCCGAGGCACTGGCGGCGCTGTTCCAGGTCATCCTGATCTCGTTTTCGGCGCTCGGCCTCGCGTGGCGCGCGGTGACGCAGTTCCTGGCCGGCGCCCCGGCGATCGAGGCCGAATCGGGCATCGTCGTCTCGGTGATCGCGATGGGCGCAACGATCGCCCTGCTCGCCTACCAGCGCATGGTCATCGCGCGCACCGGCAGCCTGGCGATCAGCACCGACAACGTACACTACAAGTCAGACCTGCTGCTCAACCTGGCGGTGATCGCCGCGCTGGTGATCGAGCATTACCTGCATCTTGCCGGCACCGACGCGGTCTTTGCCTTTGGCATCGCGCTCTGGCTGGCGTGGGGTGCCTGGAACGCCTCGCAAGAGGCCGTCGATCAGCTGATGGACCACGAATGGCCGATCGAAAAGCGCGAGCGCTTTCTCGAAGTGGTCGCCCAGCATCCCGAACTCAAGGGCCTGCACGACCTGCGCACCCGCACCAGCGGCAACCGCGATTTCGTGCAGTTCCACGTCTGGGTCGATGGCAAGATGACCGTAGCCCAGGCCCACCGCGTGATGGACGAGATCGAGGCGCAGCTGATGGCCGAGTTTCCCGGCGTGGAAGTGCTGATCCATCCCGATCCCGAAGGCCACGTCGATGAAGCGGGTCTGGGCGCAACCGACCTGCTGGCGCCCGGTCCCAATGGCGAAAGCCCCGCCCTTGCGGTGCAGGGTGGGCCGGCCGAGGGATGACGCGCTTCTCCCCCTCCTCTTCAGAGGAGGGGGCTGGGGGGTGGGGGAAATCTGGCACGGCGTTTTTCGTAAAATCAAATGCTTGCTCTACACCTCGCACCACCCCCAACCCCCTCCTCTGAAGAGGAGGGGGCTTTTCTTTAACCATGCCGTGATATGGCGCTGGGCATGGGGCAGACATTGCATCGGGCTTGGGCTTGGCTGGCGGAGGGGCGCCGCACGGTGATCGTGCTGTTCGCGCTGGCGCTTGGCTTGCGCGCATTGGCGATTCTGGCAGCGGTGGAGCCGACATCGGACGCCGCCTGGTATTTCTCGCGCGCGGATCTGCTGGCGCGCGGATGTGGCTACCTGGGCGATTTTAGCGCACCCACGGCCTATTGGCCGCCAGGCTGGCCACTGGCGCTGAGCGTGGTTTTCAGCCACACCGGCGCTTCGATCTGGGCAGTGGGCCTGTTCAATCTGGTGCTCTCAGCGCTGGCCGGTTGGCTCACGCTCGATCTGGGGCGGCGCATCGGCGGCAGTGAGGCGGCAGGGCGGGTCGCGCTCTTGCTCTGGGCGGTCTATCCCAATGCGGTGCTCTATGTGCCGCTGGCGCTGACCGAGGTTTTCTACACCACGCTGCTGCTGACCCTGTGCTGGATCGTGGTGGCCCGAGATGGCTGGGGCTGGACGCTGCTGGCCGGGCTGGTGCTCGGCCTGGCCACGCTGGTCAAGGCGCAGAGCCTGATCGTGGCGCCGTTGCTGCTGGCCATCGTTTGGTTGCGTAGGCCATCGCCGTGGCGGCGTCCTCCCGGGGTGATTGGCCAGGGTCTGGTCATGGCGGCGGCGGCGGCGCTGGTGATTGCCCCTTGGACCCTGCGCAACCATCGCGAACTGGGCGCCTGGGTTCTGGTTTCTACCAACGGCGGTATCACGCTGCTGACCGGCAACAACGATAGCGCGCGCGGCGGCTTCACGCCCGACGATCCGGTGGTCAAGGCGCTCGATGCACGCACCGACCTGAACGAGCTGGCCTATGACCGAGAGGCGGGCAGGCTGGGAATGGACTGGATCAAGGCACACCCGGTCAGGTTCCTCACGTTGATGCCGATGAAGCTGGCACGGTTGTGGGGCCCGGATGGCGAAGGGCAATGGGCCTATGAAACTGGTTCGTGGGCCTTTGCCGCTGCGCCGCACGCTTTCTTGGCGCTGCGCCTGGCCAATCAGGCCTGGTACTGGGCGCTGCTCGCGCTGTTCGTGGCGGCTTTTCCGGTGATGATCCGCGCCCGCCGCCGCGCCGGTCTTGGCCTGGTCGACTGGTGGCTGCTGCCCTATGGCATTGCCGCCTATCCCAGCCTGATCGCCGTGGTCTTTTCCGGGCAATCGCGCTTTCACTATCCGGCCATGCCGTTCGTGTGCATCATGGCCGCCTGGCTGATCGCGCGGCTGCTGCTGGCGCGTGACAGAGCCGCCGCGCTGCGCTAAAGGCGCTGGCCATGCACCCGGCGGTTTGCCTTTGCACGCTCACTACCACCACCCCGGCTTGCCGGGGGTGGAATCGCCTGCGCGCCTGACCGGCGCCCGCGCGAAGCCACCGCCCCGGTTCGGGCGGAATGGCATCTTCCTCCCGGATCACGCGAAACCCCAGATGCCGCCCCTTTTTCCGCCGCGGCACTTGTGCCATGGCCCGCGCCATATTCCGTAAGAGAGATCCGATGTCAGACCTGCTCAAGATCACCCTGCCCGATGGCTCGCTGCGCGAAGTGGCGCCGGGCACCACGCCGGCCGATATTGCCGCCGCGATCGGCCCCGGCCTGGCCAAGGCCGCGATCGGTGCGCGCGTGAACGGCGAGCTGTTCGACATCACCCGCCCGTTCGAAGGCGACGCGCAGCTGGCACTGGTCACCGCGCGCGACGAGGCCGACGCGCTGGAACTGGTGCGGCACGACTATGCCCACGTTCTGGCCGAAGCGGTGCAGGCGCTGTTCCCCGGCACCCAGATCACCTTCGGCCCGGCCACGGACGATGGGTTCTATTACGATTTCGCGCCGGTCCGCCCGTTCACCGAGGAAGACCTGCCGGCGATCGAGGCGCAGATGCGCAAGATCATCGCCGCCGACAAGCCGCTCCGCCGCGAGGCCTGGAGCCGCGCCGACCTGATCGCCCGCTGGACCGAGCAGGGCGAAACGTTCAAGGCGCAATGGGCCGCCGAACTGCCCGAGGGCGAGGAGCTGACGGTCTACTGGTCGGGCAACGACTGGCTCGATATGTGCCGTGGCCCGCACCTGGCCTCCACCGGCAAGCTCGATCCCAATGCTTTCAAGCTGACGCGCGTGTCCGGCGCCTATTGGCGCGGCGACCAGAAGAACGCGATGCTCAGCCGCATCTATGGCACCGGCTGGCTCAACAAGAAGCAGCTCGATGCGCACCTTCACCGCCTGGAAGAAGCCGCCAAGCGCGACCACCGCAAGCTGGGCGCAGAGATGGACCTGTTCCACCTGCAGGCCGAAGCGCACGGTTCGGTGTTCTGGCACCCCAAGGGCTATCGCATCTGGCGCGAGCTGGAAGCCTATATGCGCCGCGCGATCGACGGCGCCGGCTATCGCGAGGTCAAGACCCCGCAGGTGATGGACGCGCGCCAGTGGGAGCAGTCCGGCCACTGGGGCAAGTATCGCGAAAACATGTTCGTGATCCCCGACGAGGTGCCCAACACCGATGATGAAGGCCCGGTGATCAGCGGCGAGGCCGACTGGATGGCCCTCAAGCCGATGAACTGCCCGGCGCACGTGCTGATCTTCCGCCAGGGCCTCAAGTCCTATCGCGAGCTGCCGCTGCGCCTCTATGAAAACGGCTGCTGCCACCGCAACGAGCCGCATGGCGCGCTGCACGGGCTGATGCGCGTGCGCCAGTTCACCCAGGACGACGCGCATATCTTCTGCCGCGAAGACCAGATCGTGGACGAAGTGCGCGCGTTCTGCGAACTGGCCGACCGCATCTACAAGGACTTCGGCTTTACATATTCGATCAAGCTCGCCCTGCGCCCGGAAAAGCGCTTTGGCAGCGAAGAGATGTGGGACAAGGCCGAGGCCGAACTGCGCGATGCGGTGGCCACCGCCGGCCTCGCCACGCCCGAATATGGCTGGGAAGAACTGCCCGGCGAAGGCGCGTTCTATGCGCCCAAGCTGGAATGGCACCTGACCGACGCGATCGGCCGCACCTGGCAGGTGGGCACGATCCAGTCTGACCGCGTGCTGCCCGACCGGCTCGACGCCGGCTATATTGCCGAAGATGGCGAGCGCCATCGCCCGGTCATGCTGCACCGCGCGATCTTCGGTTCGTATGAACGCTTCATCGGCATCCTGATCGAGCATTTCGCCGGCAAGCTGCCCACCTGGCTGGCGCCGACGCAGGCGGTGGTCGCCACCATCGTGTCGGATGCCGATGGTTATGCCGTGGAAGCGACCGAGGCGCTGCGCGCGGCGGGCATCCGCGTGGAGAGCGACACCCGCAACGAAAAGATCAACTACAAGGTGCGCGAGCACTCGCTGCAGAAGGTGCCGTACCTGCTGGTGGTGGGCAAGCGCGAGGCCGAGGAAGGCACCGTGGCGATCCGCCGCCTGGGCGAACAGGCACAGCAGGTGCTGCCGCTGGCCGAGGCCATCGCCCTGATCAAGCAGGATGCCCTGGCGCCCGACCTACGCGGCTGACGCGCCAGCCAGACACCAAATATAACGGAAAAAGGGCGCGTCGGCTTGGCCGGCGCGCCCTTTTTCATGGGCATGGCCAAAGCCTTATTGCAGGGTTACCGCGCCATCATCGGAATCGCGGCGGCCAAAGAACTGCATCAGCTGGATCAGCAGTTCGCACCGCGTCGCCAGGTTTGGCGCTTCGAGCAGGGCCTGCTTGGCCGCCACGTCGAACGGGGCGATCTGCGACACGCCGTTGATCAGCGACTGGTCATCCAGCCGCGCCACCGAATCCCAATCCACGGCATAGCCCTGGGCATCGGCAAACGTGCGCGCCTCGCGCTCGAAGCCGGCGCGCTCCACCGCGCTCAGCGCTTCGCCCAGGTCATCGCTGAGGAGTTCGGCCTCCACCTGGCGGAACGGGGTTTTGGCATCGAGTTCGCGCAGCACGCGAAAGCGCGCGATGCCCGAGAGGACGATGTTGTAGCGTCCGTCTTCCAGCGCCTCGACATCCTCGATCTTGCCCACGCAGCCCACCTGAAACAGCGGCGCGCCATCGTTCGCCGACTGGGGCTGGATCATGGCGATGCGGCGATCACGCGCCAGGGCATCAGACACCATGGCGCGATAGCGCGGCTCGAAGATGTGCAGCGGCAGTTGCAGGCCGGGAAAGAGCAGCGCGCCCGACAGCGGGAAGATCGAAAGCCTGACCGTGCCGATCGCGCCGCCCATCGCCATCACCCGAACAGCACGGTGGACAGCTTGCGGCGGGTGCGTGCCACCCACGGGTCTTCCAGGCCGATCGCCTCGAAAATCTGCAGCAGGCGCGCGCGCGCGGCGCCGTCGTTCCAGGCACGATCGGCCGCCACCATGGCCAGCAGCGTATCGGCCGCGCCATCGCGGTCACCGGCAGCAAACAGGCCATTGGCCAGCGCCAGTCGTGCGTCCATGTCATCAGGCGCGGCGGCCACGGCGGCACGCAGGGTGGCCAGTTCGCCTTCCTCGGGCGCGTCTTCGGCCAAGGCCAAGGCCGCGCGGGCCTGGTCCAGCGCATGATCGGCCGCCAGCGCGGGATCGAGCGATTCGAGCACCTGCGTGGCTTCGTCCTTGTGCCCGGCGAGCAGCAGCGCGCGGATCAGGCCGGCATGGGCCGCGGCATTGTCGGGCGCGATTTCCACGATCTGGGCAAACACGCTGGCGGCACGCTCGCCATCGCCTTCGCCCAGGATTTCCTCGCCCATCGCCAAAAGCGGCGCCACGTCCTGCGGCGCTTCCTCGCTCAGCGCGCCGGGCTGCACCGGCAGCTGCGACAGAATCTGGTCGAGATACTGCTTGAGCTGCGATTCGCCGCGCGCCTGGGTCAGATCGGCCACCGGCTGCCCCTGGAACATGGCATAGACCGTGGGGATCGAGCGAACCTGGAACTGGGCGGCGATGAACTGCTCTTCATCGACATTGACCTTGGCCAGGACCACGCCCTTGTCGGCATATTCGGCCGCCACCTTTTCCAGCACCGGGGTCAGCGCCTTGCACGGGCCGCACCATTCCGCCCAGAAATCGAGGATGACAAGCTTGGTCATCGAAGGTTCGACGACAGTCTTGCGGAAGCGGTCCACCGCCTTCTGTTCGTCGAGGTTGAGGCCCAGGCTTGCCACTATGCGTCTCCACTTCCATTCGGTCCGGTGCAGCGCCGCGCGGGCACTGCTGCGGTCACCATGTGGGAAAGCCTGGCAGTTCGGCAAGGGGCAGTGCAGCAAGAGCTGCGAATCTGCACCAAGGCCAGCCAGTCGAGCATCGCCATCCACAGCTGCATCCACAGGGCGCGCCGGGTTTGTCTGGAAAAATGCAACTTTGCTGTTGCGCCGCCCCCAATCCCCCGTTATTGGCCCGCCTCACCCCAGCGGGATGGCCCTTGCGCCCCCCCACTGAAAACGCCAGAGCGGGCGTAGCTCAGGGGTAGAGCACAACATTGCCAAGGTTGGGGTCGAGGGTTCGAATCCCTTCGCCCGCTCCAGTTTTCAAGACCTGCACGGCCGGCTTCCGGCCCGCGCAAACGCCGAGCGGGCGTAGCTCAGGGGTAGAGCACAACCTTGCCAAGGTTGGGGTCGAGGGTTCGAATCCCTTCGCCCGCTCCAGTTTGCCCATGCGTGGCATTTTCCAGCAGCGATGGTTCAAGATTTCGGGGAACCCTCGAGTCTTCTTGCTGGCCCTACGCGCAACAGCGCTTCGGGCGTGGTTCGCATCCCTTCGCCCGCTCCAGTTTGCCTTTTCTCATCATCGCATTCGTCGCCGCGCTTTGGTCGCGGTTCCCCCCCACGCCATCAAGCGGGACCCCGGGTCAAGCCCGGGGTGACGATGTGTTGGAATGTCCTAACCCAGCGCCACCCACCACTTATTGGTCACCCCGGGCTTGACCCGGGGTCCCGCTGCCTTCGAAGCGCCTCTTGCCGGTCCAGGCGATCGCGCCCATAGCTTGGCACTATGGACAAGCGCCCCAGCATCGATCCGCGTGCCTTGCTCACATTTCGCACGGTATGCCGCGAAGGCTCGATCTCGGCAGCCGCCCGCGTGCTCAACATTGCCCAGCCGTCGGTATCGGCCGCCATCGCCCAGCTGGAAGCGCGGCTGGGACTGCAACTGTTCGAACGCCGCCAGACCGGGGTGCGCCCCACCGCGCAAGGTGCCCTGCTGGCCGAGCGGGCCGAGGCAATGCACCACGTGCTGATCGGCGCGCAGGAGGAACTGGACAATCTGTCGCGCGGGCTGGCTGGCCCCTTGCGCATCGGCGGCACGCCCGGCGCACTGGTCAGCCTGCTGCCCTTCGTGATTGGCCGGCTCGAAGCGCGCATCGGCCCTTGCGCGCTGAGCGTGGTGGAGCGGCCCGACGGCGTGCTGATCGACCTGCTGCGCCAGCGCCAGATCGATCTGGCCTTCGTCACCACCGAGATGGAGGCGCCGCCACCCGACATAGCCGAACGCACCTTTGCCCGTGATCCCTTTGCCCTGATCGTCGGGCGGCGCCACGATGCCCTGCCCTCGGCCGTGTCGCTGCGCGAGGTGGCGGGCCTGCCCTGGGTCTTGCCCGAGGCACAAGGCGCGTTCCGCCGCCAGGTCGATGCGCTGTTCATCGCCGCGCAGGCGCCGGTGCCGGCCAACGTGGTGCGCTGCGATTCGCTGCTGACCACCAAGGCGATCGTGCGAATGAGCGACCGCATCACCGTGCTGCCGCGCCAGGTGGCCGCGTCAGAACTGTCGATCGGGGTGTTGCGCGGCATCGAGATTCGCGAGGCGGCATTCCAGCGCAGCATCGGCGTGCGTCTGCGCCATGGCGAGCAGCCCTCGATCGCCGCCCAGGCGCTACTCGATGTCATGGCATTCAAGTATAGCCCAGAGCTATAGCAAGATAGAGAGATAGTATTTTCAACTGATAGCCATCGCGCGCAGATAGGTTTGCAGCGTGTCCGGGCCAACCCGGAACCATGCCAGCGCGGGAGAGCAAGCGATGCGGACCCTTATCCGCAATGTCAGGATTTTCGACGGGAGCGGCAGCGCTCCCTATACCGGCAGCGTGCTGGTGGATGGCGAACACATCGCCCACGTGGCCCAAGGTGCCGATGCGCTGGATGGCGCAGCCCATGACCAGCGGATCGAGGGCGCTGGCCGCACGCTGATGCCCGGCATGGTCGACGCGCATACCCATCTGACCTGGGGCTCCTCGATCGAGAAGATCTATCACCAGTTCATCCTGCCGCCCGAGGAACTGAAAGTGGCAGCCTGGCGCAACGCGCGCGTGCTGCTCGACCAGGGCTTTACCAGCCTCTATTCGGCCGGCGCGCTGGTCGACGGGATCGAGCCGGAACTGGCCGCGGCCATCGCCGCGGGGGAAACCCCTGGCCCGCGCTATGTGCCCTCCACCATCGAGCGCAGCCCCGAAGGCGACGACGGCGTCGACACCGGCAATGTGTTCAACGGCCGCGGCCCCGACGCGATGCGCGCCTTCGTGGCTTATTGCGCTGACCAAGGCGTGAAGTCGATCAAGCTGGTGGTGTCGGGCGAAGACGCGCTCAAGCCGGGCACGGCGCAACACGTGCTCTATACCGAAGCGGAAATGGTTGCTGCAGGGCAGGCCTGCCGCGAAGCCGGCCTGTGGATCGCGGCCCATGCCTATTATCCCGAGGCGATCGGCCTGGCGCTCGATGCCGGGGCGCGGGTGATCTATCACGCCTCTTACGCCGATGACGCAGCCGTGGCGCGCATGATCGCGGCCAAGGACACCACGTTCTATGCCCCGGGTCCGGGTGTTTCGGTGGGTGCGCTGGAAGCCAGCCCGCCCCCGCATATCGACATGAGCGCGATGAAAGCCAGCGCTGCCGAGCGGCTGGAGCGTGAACGGGCCCTGGTGCCCGCGCTCAAGGCTGCCGGGGTCAAAGTGCTGATCGGCGGGGACTATGGCTTCCCGTTCAATCCCAACGGCCGCAACGCCCGCGATCTGGCGCACTTCGTGGAATACTATGGCTATACCCCGGCCGAAGCGCTGGTGGCGGCAACGCGCCTGGGTGGCGAGCTGATGGGCCTGGCCGTGGGCGAGGTGCGCGAAGGCTTCCTGGCCGACCTGCTGCTGGTCGATGGCGATCCCACGCAGGACGTGGCGATCATGCAGGACGCCGCCCGTCTTTCCATGATCATGAAGGGTGGCGCCCTGTACAAGGCGCCCGCCGCTGCCGAGGCCGCGTAAATGACTGAGCGTTGCGATGTGGCGGTGATCGGCTGCGGACCGGTGGGGGCACTCGCGGCCAACCTGCTGGGCCGCGCCGGGCTGCGCGTGGTGGTCCTGGAAAAGGAACTGGACCACTATCCCCTGCCGCGCGCGGTGCATCTCGATCACGAGATGATGCGCCTGTTCCAGACCGCCGGGGTGATCGATCGGGTGCTGCCCGACATGGTCGCCACCGATGGCCACCTGCACGTCGGCGCCGATCACGGCGTGATCCGCTACATGGGCACGGTGGGCAAGCCCAAGCCGTTTGGCTGGTCCAACGACTATTTCTTCTATCAGCCCGAACTGGAAGCGCACCTGCGCGCCGCCTTTGCCGAAAACGGCGCGATCACGCTGCGCCTGGGCGCCACCTTCACCGCGCTGGACCAGCACGATGACAGCGTGACCGTGCAATTCGAGGCTGACGGCGCGCAGCAGGCGCTGACCGCGCGCTGGGTCATCGCCGCCGATGGCGCGCGCAGCCCGGTGCGCAAGGCGCTGGGCATCGCGCTGGATGATCTTCGGTTCGAGGAGCCCTGGCTCGTCGTCGATGCCGAGGTCGAAGGCCCGGTCACGTTCCCGGCGCTCACCGGTGTGCCGGCCGATGCCGATCTGCAGCGCCTGTCGGTGATGATGTGCGATCCGGCGCGGCCCGCCACGGTGGTGCCCGGCCGCGGCAATCACCGCCGCTGGGAATTCATGCTGCTGCCCGGCGAAGACGACCAGGCGATGATGCAGCCCGAACAGGTTGGCGCGCTGGTCGGCGCGTGGATGAAGGACGTGCCCCACACCATCGTGCGCGCCGCCACCTATCGCTTTCACGGCCTGGTGGCGGAAGCCTGGCAGGCCGGCAACGTGTTCCTGGCTGGCGACGCTGCGCACCAGACGCCGCCGTTCTTCGGCCAGGGCATGTGCCATGGCCTGCGCGACGTGGCCAATCTGGCGTGGAAGATGGACGCGATCGTCAACCATGGCGCCGATCCCGCGATCCTGGCCAGCTATCAGCCCGAACGTGATCCCCATGTGCGCGGGGTGATCGGCGCGGCCGTGGCGGCGGGGCGCTATATCTGCGAACTGGACCCGGCCAAGGCGGCCACACGCGATGCCGGTATCCGCGCCACTGCAGCGCAAAAGGCCGGCGAAACCGCGCACGACCTGATCCCCGCGATTTCCGCCGGGATCGTGCTGGCTGGCACGGCCGGTGCAGGCGTACGGTTCATCCAGCCGATCCTGGCCGACGGACGCAAGCTGGATGACGCGGTTGGCCAGGGTTGGCGCCTGATCGTTCGGGATGACAGCGTGACGGGGTCCTCTCCCCTCATCACGCGTACGGTGGCCGCGTCGCTTGACGATGCCGGCGCGGTCACCGCCTGGCTCGATCATCATGGCGTCGATGCCGTGCTGCTGCGCCCCGATCATTGCGTGTTCGGCACGGCCAGTGGCACCGCGATCGACCTGATCGAGGCCCGCGCCCACGCGCTTGGCTTGGCCCTGGAGACCGTATCATGACCACACTCGATCTGGCAGCGGCGCAGGCCGTGATCGCCGCCGCGCTCGCCAGCGCCCGCGCCCGCACGGCCAAGCCGCTGGCGGTGATCGTGCTTGATGCTGGCGGCCATCCCATCGCCTTTGCCCGCGAAGACGGCGCCACCTTTGCCCGGCTGGAGATTGCCCGGGCCAAGGCCAAGGGCGCGCTGGGAATGGGCGCCGATACGCGCATCCTGGCCGAGCGTGCCAAGGGCAACCCGGTCTTCTTTCAAAGCGTGGCCGTGGCGCTGGGGGGCGACATGGCCTTTTCGCCCGGCGGTGTGCTGGTGCGTGGTCCGCAGGGCCTGGTGCTGGGATCGGTGGGCGCCAGTGGCGACACCGGCGATTGCGACGAGGAATGCGTGACTGCCGGCCTGCACGCCGCCGGCTTCAACCAGGAGCAAACCCGATGAAACTGCGCAGTATCGAACTCGCGCTGCCCGATCCGGCCGCCGCGGCCCGCTTCATGCTCGATATCTGGGGCATGGCGCCTGGCGAGGTGCGCGGCGATACCCATTACCTGCGCGGCTCCGGCTCCTATCCCTACCTCGTTGCCTTCGAAAAGGCCGACGCGGAATTCGTGCGGTCCACTACGTTTGTCTGCACCGCGGCCGAGCTTGCCGACATCCGCAGCCGTGCCGCCGCGCGCGGCTGGCCGCTGATCGATACGGTTTCAGCCGATCCGGGCGCAGGCGAAGGCGTGATCGTGGAACTGCCCGAGGGCGAGTTGCTGCGCTTTCTGGTCAACACGACCGAGGTGGAACCGATCACCGGGCGCGACCTGCCGGTCAAGCTGACGCACATCGTGTTCAATTCCGCCGATGCCGAAGCGTCGGGCCATGCCGTGGAAGACGTGCTGGGCTTTCGCGTGTCGGACCGCACCAAGGGCATGGTCTTCGTGCGCTGCAACGACAGCCACCATTCGACCGCCTTTGCGCGTGCCGGCTTTTCCAGCCTCAACCACATCGCGTTCGAGATGGAAGACCTCGACGCGGTGATGCGCGGCATCGGCCGCATGCGCGACCACGGCTTTGCCCCGGCCTGGGGGCCGGGCCGTCATGGGCCGGGCGCCAATGTCTATGCCTATTACATCGCGCCGTTCGGCCCGGTGATCGAATATTCCACGGCCGTGGAAAAGGTGCCCGAGGATTACCGCGCGGGCAGCCCCGAAGACTGGGCCTGGCCGCCAAACCGCATCGACCAGTGGGGCATTTCCGACAAGGATTTCGACGGCTTGCGCCAGGCCGAAGAGCGCTTCCGCTTTCGCCGCGCCTGGCAGCCGGCCGATCCCGCCCAGGCCTGAACGCCCCGCTTTCGTTTTTCGGAGTTTTCGATCCCATGACCCGTCTCATCAGCTTCCGCCGCCCAGATGGCCTGCCCAGCTTTGGCCGTCTCGATGGCGATACCGTGCACGATCTCGGCACGGCTGGCAGCGCCGCCTTTCTCAAGGACGTGGCCGACCAGGACCTGGCTGCGCTGCCTGCCACGGGCCAGTTTGCCCTGGCCGATGTGCGCCTGCTGCCGGTCGTGCCCAATCCCGGCAAGATCCTGTGCGTCGGCCTCAACTATGCCACGCACGTGGCCGAGACCGGGCGCGAGCAGAAGGAATTTCCGGCGATCTTTACCCGCTGGGCCGATACCCTGATCGCCGATGGCGAGCCGCTGCTGCGCCCGCGCGAAACCGAGCGGTTCGACTATGAAGGCGAACTGGCGGTGGTGATCGGCAAGGGCGGACGCCGCATCGCCCGCGCCGATGCCATGGCCCATGTCGCCGGTTTCTCCATCTTCAACGACGGTTCGGCGCGCGATTGGCAGCGCCACAATATCCAGTTCACCCCGGGCAAGAACTATCCGGCCACCGGCGCGTTCGGCCCGGCGCTGGTCCTGCCCGATGAAGTGGCGGACCTTGGCAGCCAGCGCGTGCAGACGCGCCTCAATGGCGAACTGGTCCAGGACCAGCCGATCAGCGACATGATCTGGGATATCCCGTTCGTGATCGAATATTGCAGCACCTTCACCCCGCTCGCCCCTGGTGACGTGATCGTCACCGGCACGCCGGGCGGTGTGGGCGATAAGCGCAAGCCGCCGCTCTACATGAAGGCCGGTGACGTTTGCGGGATTTCCATCGGCGTGATCGGCACGCTGACCAACCCGGTTATCGACGAAATCTGACCCGCCGTTTCATTCCAATCCAGCCGACCGCGCCCGCATAACGGCGGGCGCGGACCGATAAACGCACGATTTTTGGGGAGAGAACCATCATGATCTGCCACACCCGCACCGCGCTGCTTGCCGGTCTTTCACTTTCCGTCCTGGCCACGCCAGCCCTGGCGCAATCAGCCCCGGCCGCCGCGCCGCAGGCCGCCGACAGTGCGCCTGACGCCGCCATCGTGGTGACCGCGCAGCGCCGCGTGGAAAAGGTGACGGAAGTTCCGATCTCGATCACCGTGGCCGATGCCGGCCAGCTGGAGCGGCAGCAGGTCAACACCGTCAACGATCTCAACCGCATCGCCCCAAGCCTGGAAATCCAGTCGGCACCCGGCCAGAACACCGGCGGCGGCGGCGCGATCCGCGGCATCGGCACGCAGACCTTCTCGGCCGGCGCGGTGGCCTCGGTGGGCGTGGTGGTAGACCAGGTCAGCCAGGGCAACGCCAATATCTCCGACCTGTTCGACGTGGCGCGGATCGAAGTGCTCAAGGGCCCGCAGGGCACGCTGTTCGGCCTCACCACCTCGGCCGGCGTGATCAACATCACCACCAACAAGCCCGAATTCGACAAGGTATCGGTGCGCGTGCGCAGCGAGCTTTCGACCGCCGGCTTTGCCGGGTCCAAGTCTGGCAACCAGATCCTGCAGGGCGTGGCCAATGTGCCGATCGCCAGCAATGCCGCGATCCGCGTGGCGGCCTATGGCAACATGCGCCAGGGGCCGGACTACAACCTGACCACTGGCCAGTATGACAAGAACGAAACCATGGGCGGCCGCGCCCGCCTGCTGTGGGAGCCGACCGACAAGCTGACGGTCAACCTGATCGGTGACTATACCGACACCCGCACTACCAATGGCGGCAACTTCTTCACATTCGTGAAGAGCAGTGGCCCCGGCATCCTGCCGCTGCCCACGCCCTTCCCCATCCCCGACAACGTCACCGCCAACCTGGCAAGCTGCGGCGTGACGGCGGGCGAAGGCAACCGCAACTATTGCACCAGCGAGCAATTCACCGACCGCATCAAGACCGGCGGCGCCTCGCTCCAGCTGGATTACCAGTTCGCGCCCTTCACGCTCACCTCGATCACCGCCTACCGCAGCACCCATGAAAAGGGCTATGGCGCGGCATCCAACGTGTTCCGCGCCGATCCGCTGGAACTGCAGGTGCACAATTCGCCGGTCGATCGCCCGATCGACCTGTTCACCCAGGAAGTGCGGCTGTCGTCCCCGGCCAACCAGACCGTGGAATATACCCTGGGCGGGTTCTATTCGCGCCAGGTGATGACGCGCACGCCCGAAACCGTGTCGGTCGCCATCCACCCGGCACCGGGCGTGTACATCCCGGCCTTCTCCAGCACGGTGAACGCCTATCGCGTGGTCGACGAATCGATCGCCGCGTTCGGCCAGATGACGATCCACGCCGGCGACAAACTGCGCCTGATCGCGGGCGGCCGCTATACTGACGATGTGCTTTCGCTCGGCATGCAGAACGCGGCCGGCACGGCGCTGGACAGCTATACCCGCCTGCACGTCGGCAAGGTTTCGTGGAAGGGCGGCCTGCAGTATGACGTCGATCCGCGCACGATGGCCTATGCCACCGTGGCACGCGGCTTCAAGGGTGGCCAGATCGCCACGCCGTCGGGCGCAGCGCCCTATGTCGTCCTGCCTGAAGTGCCGACCTCGTACGAAGTGGGCTTCAAGGCCACGCTGCTGCGCAGCTGGGTGCTCGATGCCAACCTGTTCTACCAGAAGATCGAGAACTTCCAGGCGCAGCAGTGCACGGTCGACCAGAACGCGGTGATCTCGTGCGTGCAGACCAACATCAACGGGGTCAAGTCGCGCGGGGCGGAAATCAACCTGTTCGGCAAGGTGACGCGCAACCTCTCGCTCAACACCGGGTTCATCTATGCCAAGGCCACCTATCCCAAGGGCTTCCTTGGCACCGATGGCAGCGATATCGGCAATACCCAGCTGGCCTATGCGCCAAAGTACAAGTTCACCGTCTCGGGCGAATATGCCCATGACCTGGGCGAAAACCTCAAGGGCTTCCTGGCGGCCGACGCGGTGTGGAAATCGCGCATCCGCTATGAAGCCAATTCGGTGGCCGATACCACGTTCCGTCCGCACTGGACGGTGGGTGGCCGCATCGGCGTGCGCACGGCCGATGAACGCTTCACCCTGGCGGTGTTTGCCCGCAACCTGTTCAACGTGAACGAGCCCTCGCTCTATCAGTCGAGCTTCCCCTATGGCGGTGCGGCCAACATCGGCGCCATCTATGGCCCGCAGTCGTTCCGCACCGTGGGTCTGTCGCTCGACGGCAAGTTCTGATCCGATACCCGCCGCCCCTGTCTCACGATGGGGGCAGCCAACACTTTCTCAGGCGATCCGCTCCCTTGAAGGAAAGCATCGATGCCGTTTGACGCCACCCGCGCCGCAATCGCCGCCATGGGCACCACGCTGACGCCCGATCTGCTGGGCCAGGTGCGCGCCCTGTTCGATGCCGAGCAGCAGGCCCTGGTCGCGGCGGAGCCGGCTGCGGCGGTGGACCTCGCCTATGGTCCCCACGAACGCCACCGGCTCGATCTTTATGGCTCGCCCGGCGATGCGCCCAAGCCGGTGCTGGTCTTCGTGCACGGCGGCGGCTTCCTGCGCGGCGACAAGGGTGGCAGCGGGGCAGAAACCTGGCCCAACGCCGCAGTGGGCCGCATGGCGGCGCAGGCCGGCATGATCGGCGCCGTGATCAACTATCGCCTGGCGCCCGATCACATGTGGCCCGCCGGATCGGAAGACGTGCTGGCCGCGTTCGACTGGCTGGTGGCCCATGTCGCCGATCATGGCGGCGACCCGCAGCGCATCGTGCTGGTGGGCACGTCTGCCGGCGCCGTGCATGTGGCCGGCGCGATCCGCCTGCGCCCCGATCTGGCGGCGCGCGGCGCGGTGCTGCTGTCGGGCCTCTATGGCCACACCCCGCTCGATGAACGCGACCAGCTCTATTACGGCAACGCGCAGGACTATGCCGGGCGTGCCCCGCGCGAGGCGATGGCCGCAACCACGCTGCCGCTGCTGGTAGCGATTGCCGAATTCGATCCGCCGCGCTTCCAGGCAGAGTTCCTGGGCCTGATGGCCGATCGGCTGGCGCGCCACGGCACCATGCCGCGTGGATACATCGCATCGGGCCACAATCACTATTCAATGGCCATGCACCTGGGCACGTCAGACCGCCGCCTGGCGGATGAGATCATCGCCTTCGTGCACGCCATCTGCGCCTGACATTTCGATCTACCTGAAAGGCAGTTCCATGCTCGATCGCCGTACCATGCTCGCGGCCGGCGCCGCGCTGGCCGCGAGTGCCACGCCCGCCCTGGCCAAGGCCGCCAAGGCCGCCGTTTCGTCGCAGTTTCCCCAGGGCTTCCTGTGGGGCGCATCCACTGCGCCGCACCAGATCGAAGGGAACAATACCAGCAGCGACCTGTGGTTTCTGGAAAACCAGCAGCCCACGGTCTTTGCCGCGCCATCGGGCGATGCCGCCAACAGTTTCCTGCTGTGGGAACAGGATCTTGACCTGGCCAAGGCGATCGGCCTCAACACCTATCGCTTTGGCATCGAATGGGCGCGGATCGAGCCGGAAAAGGGCCTGTTTTCGCAGGCGATGCTCGATCACTATGCCCGCGTGATCGATGGCTGCCGCGCCCGTGGCCTGGCGCCGGTCGTCACGTTCAGCCACTTTACCGCGCCGCGCTGGTTTTCCGCGCAGGGCGGCTGGGCCAACCCGGAAAGCGCCGCGCTGTTTGCCCGCTTTGCCGACAACGCCACCCGCCACTTTGGCGATCGCATTCATGCCGCGATCACTTTCAACGAACCCAATATCCTGTTGCTGCTGCAAAATGCCAATGTGCCGCCAGAACTGTGGGCGATCCAGAAGCTGACGCTGGAAACCGCGGCCAAGCGGCTGGGCGTGCCGCGCTTCCTCTGCGCCAATGTGGCCGGCCTGGCCGATCTGCCCGATCTGCAGGCTGGCCTGCTGGCCGCGCACAAGGCGGGCAAGGCGGCGATCAAGGCTGCCGCGCCGCGCCTGCCGGTGGGGCTTTCGCTGGCGATGATGGACGATCAGGCGGTGGGCAAGGGCTCGCTGCGCGATGCCAAGCGCCAAGAGATGTATGGCACATGGCTCGACGTGGCCAAGGCCGACGATTTCCTGGGCGTGCAGAACTATGAACGCGCGCTGTGGGGGCCGCAGGGCCGCCTGCCCGCGCCGGCCGACGCGGTGCGCAACTGGTCAGGCAGCGAAGTCTGGGCGCCGTCCCTGGCCGGTGCGGTCCGCTATGCCCACCAAGCCACCGGCGTGCCGATCCTGGTATCGGAACATGGCGTGGGCACCGATGACGATACCATCCGCGCCGCCTTCATCCCGGCCGCGCTCACCCACCTGAAGGCCGCGATCGACGATGGCGTGCCGGTGCTGGGCTATTGCCACTGGAGCCTGATCGACAATTTCGAATGGGTCTTTGGCTACAAGCCCAGGTTTGGCCTGGCCAGCTATGACTCTGTCACCTTTGCCCGCACGCCCAAGCCCAGTGCCGCCGTGCTGGGCGCGATCGCCCGCGCCAACCGGGTCTGATCACCCCCGGCGGGCGCGGAAGAAGTCGCGCAGCAGCGCGGCGCTTTCCGCCTCGCCCAGGCCGGCATAGACTTCGGGGCGGTGGAGGCAGGTGGGCTGGTCGAACAGGCGCCCACCGTGTTCCACCGCGCCGCCCTTGGGATCGGGCGCGGCGTAATAGACCCGCGCCAGCCGGGCGTGGGCAATCGCCCCGGCACACATCGGGCAGGGTTCCAGCGTGACCCACAGGTCGCAGCCCTCCAGCCGTTCCTGGCCCAGGGCAGCCGCCGCGGCGCGAATCGCCAGCACTTCGGCATGGGCGGTGGGATCGCACAGCCCACGCGGCCGGTTGTGCGCGGCGGCAATCACCTGCCCACCCTTGACGATCACCGCGCCGATCGGCACTTCGCCCGCAGCAGCGGCGTCATGCGCCTGTTGCAGCGCCAGTTTCATCGGTTCGGGCAGGGGCCAGCGGGTCATCTCTCCTGCCGGTAACACAGAATCGGCAGGCAGCAAGGCATTCGGGCAAGCGAATCCTTGACTTCCCCGGTTGATTCGATCATGGCGCCACCTTCCAGATAGATCATCAGAACACGAAGCGAGTTTTTAGCCATGTCGCGCATTTGCGAACTGACCGGTAAGGGCCGCCAGATCGGTCACAACGTGAGCCACGCCAACAACAAGACCAAGCGCGTGTTCCTCCCCAACCTGCAGAACGTCACCCTGATGTCGGAGAAGCTCGATCGCAGCTTCAAGTTCCGCGTCTCGACGCACGGCCTGCGCTCGGTGGAGCACAACGGCGGTCTCGACAACTGGCTGCTCAAGCAGGACAACACCAAGCTCAGCACGCGCGCCCTCAAGGTCAAGCGTGAACTGGTCAAGGCTGTCGCCACCGCCGCCTGAACGGCTGCGGTACGCTGATGCCTACAAAGAGGCCGGGGTTCTCCCCCGGCCTTTTTTGTTGCCTGCCGTCGCCGCGCACGCTGCGTACCTGGCGGATCAGACGCCGCGCGCCAGCCGCAGTTTGAGCAGCAGCGTGCGTTGCAGCCAGACCATCTCGTTGCTGTCGGAAATCAGCCAGATCGCGGTGCTGCCATCGGCCTCGGGCGTGGCGACCATGCCTTCATAGTTGTCGCGGATGCGCGGATCGGCGATCCAGGCGATCGGGCGCGGCTCCACCTGCGCACCGGGGCGAATCGCCGCCGGATCGTCAATCATGGTGACCACGGTGCGAAACCCGCCCAGCGTGAACTTGCGCCCCAGCACCAGCAGGCGGCCATCGGGCGCCTGGGCCAGCTCCACCGGGCGATAGCCTTCGGGCATGACCAGCTCGAACCGCGCCGGCGCCTGGCCACTACGCGGCAGGCCCGGCCAGATCAGCCCAGGATGGCGGCGGCGCGACCACCAGTGGGCAAAGACTTCGCCGATTACCACGGTGCGCCCGTCGGCCAGCTGGCGCATCGCCTCTGGCCCCTGGTTGTTGGGCCATTCCAGCAGCACGGGCGCGGCGATCGGGCGATCGCGGCTGAAATCCGGGCTGAACAGGTGAAACGCGCCCGCCCCTTCATAGCCGATCAGCACTTGGCCATTGCGCGGATCGACCGAGACCGATTCGCTGTCGGTATCGATTTCCTGGCCTGACCATGCCGGATGAATGGTTTCGCGCTGCCACGTGCGCCAGGGCAGCGGCTGATCGGGCCGGGTGAACACCATCACGGCATTGCGATCGCTCACCGCCAGCAGATCATGCGTGTTGCGCACCGCCAGTGCCGAAAAATTGCCGAATTCGCGATCGGGGCTGGTCAATTGCCACGCCCCCACCAGCGTCAGGGCGCCATAGCGCGGCGGTGCGCCACCGGCGCGCAGGCCGGGCAGCAGATCGTGATAGAATACCCGGTCGTCGGGATTGGGCGGGGGAAACGGCTGGCGCACATAGATCGTGGGCACCAGGGCCAGCACGAGCAGGAAAAGGGCGATACGGCGCATCGCCTGCGGCCTTGGCACGGATGGCCGGGGCGGGAAAGCCCTGCGGCGCTCAGGCCGGCAGGAAAATCATGCCCTTGCCGTTCATGCAATAGCGCTTGCCCGTGGGCGGCGGGCCATCGTCGAAGACATGGCCGAGATGTCCGCCACAGCGGCGGCAATAGACCTCGGTGCGGTCCATGCCGAACGAGCTGTCGCTGCGCAGGCCCACGGCATTGGGCAAAGGTTTCCAGAAGCTGGGCCAGCCCGTGCCGCTGTCAAACTTGGTGGTTGAGGAAAACAGCAGCTGGCGATCAGCCGCGCAGGCAAAAGTGCCCTTGCGATGCTCGTTCAGCAGGGGTGAGCTGAACGGACGCTCGGTGCCCGCCTCGCGCAGGATGAAGAACTGTTCGGGGGTGAGCAGGCGGCGCCATTCCGCCTCGCTGTGCTGCACCGGAAAGACTTCCTTGGGGGCAGCCGGGCGGGCGCGGCAGGCGCTGGCCATGGGCAAGGCAAGCCCGGCGCCCAGCCAGCCCAACAGGCGGCGGCGCGACGGATGGGCGGAAGGGGGGGCTGAGCCGTTCGTCATCACCATGAACGCCTTGTCGGGCTGGCAGGCAGCCGGGGCAAGATGGCCTCGCGGGCAGGGCGGGGGGCGTGCCATGATGGCAACCTGCCCGCGAGACCTGATCGTTATGCTTCACCCTGGCTGAACCGATCCTGAGCGGTGCGGTCAGGCTTCAGCAAGCCAAGCAGCCCGCCCTTGCGCACCTTGCGCCCCCTGGCAGGGCCAGACTTCATCACGGTGCGGCGGAACAGCTGTGCGCCGGTGCGCACGATCAGCATCACGCACAATGCCTGCCAGCCCAGCGCCAGCAGGTGCGGCCAAATCACCGGATCGCGCGCGGCGCGCGCCAGCATGGCAAAGGGCGAGGACAGCGGAAACACCCGCGCTGCCCAATCCACCCAGCTGCCCGGCCGCGCCAGGGCATAGCTGGCAAAGAAGAACACCATCAGCTGCAGCATGGTGACCGGCATCGACAGCGTCTGCACCTCGCGCACGGTGGTGGCCATGCCGCCGATCGACAGGAACAGCGAACCCAGCAGCAGATAGGCCATGGCGAAATAGAGGAAGCCCAGCAGGATGAACACCGGCCAACCTACCGCCGGCGCGGCCAGCAGCGGCAACGATTTCATGCCCATGACCATCAGCCCGCCCCAGGCCGCGCCCCACACCGCCATGCCCACCAGGCTGACGCCCAGCATGGCAAAGAGCTTGCCCAGAAACAGGGCGTCCATGGGGATCGAGGCAGCCAAGACCTCGATGATCTTGTTGGCCTTTTCCTCCACCAGGTTGGACAGCACCATGCCCGCCAGCAGCATGGTGAGCAGGAACAGCGCCACTTGCCCCGCCTGCGCGGTGCTGACCTGGCCGGTCTGCACCGAGGCGACGCTGCTGGCCACCTCGTCCACCGCCACGGGTGGCAGGGCGGCCGGCGCCACGCTTTGCGCATGGGCGGCAAACAGCGCGATCATGCCCTGCCACATCCGCGCCCGCTCGGGCGTGGCGGTCAAGACCGGATGGGCCAGGCTGCCCGACACCACGGCGGCCAGCTGGCCCACTGGCCGGTCATGCTCGGCAGTGCCGGCGCGATGGCTGCCGGCAAGCGCGGCACGCGCATCATAGGTGCGCCCACCCCATGGCGCATCGAGCACGACGAAATCGGGCACATCGCCGGGCATGGCATCGGCCAGGGCGCGATGCGCCGCCATCATCCGCGCCGCCTCGTCTGCCGGCAGGGCAATGCCGATCTGCGGG
>NZ_KE148350.1:30347-34892 GCF_000410615.1 Novosphingobium sp. B-7
GGCGGGCAATCACCCAGGCGGCGCGCAGTTTTTCAGGGATCATGCCGCTTTCTCCTGGCCGGATGCGTTTTCTTCCAGCGCACGCGCGGCGGCCTCCCCGGCGATGGCCACGAAGGCGTCATGCAGGCCGGGCCGCTCGATCGACAGCGAAAGAATGCCCGCATCCCCTTCGATCAGGGCGCGCAGCAGGGGCTCAACCCCGCTTTCGGGCAGGGTGAAATGCCAGAAGGCGCCCTCGCCCCGCGCATCGGCCGGCAGCGCCGCGCGCCAGGCGCCATCGCGCGCGCGGGTTTCCAGCCGCACCTGCGGGCGCAACCGGTCGCGGGCATCGTCCACCAGCCCGGCAAACGGCACCTTGCCCCCCGCGATGATCGCCACCTGGTCGCACAGGCGTTCGGCATGGGCGATGACATGGGTGGAAAAGATCACCGTGGTGCCACCTTGCGCCAGGGCGCGGATCATCTTTTCCAGCTTGCCCTGGTTGAGCGCGTCGAGCCCTGAAAACGGTTCATCGAACACCACCAGCTCAGGCTGATGAACCAGCGTGCCGAGCAGTTGCACCTGCTGCGCCATGCCCTTGGACAGCTGGCGGATCTGGCGATCGGCGGCATAGCCCAGGCCATGCTCTTCCAGCAGTTCGCGCGCCCGCGCCCGCCCGGTCTTGAGCGGCACCCCGCGCAGCGCGGCTAGAAACGCGATCGCCTCGGTCGCTTTCATCGCCGGATAGAGCCCGCGCTCTTCGGGCAGATAGCCGATTCGCCGCGCCACGTCGGTCGGGCGTTCATGGCCGAGCACGCGGCGCATGCCCGCATCGGGATCGATAATGCCCAGCAGCATGCGCAGCGTGGTGGTCTTGCCTGCGCCGTTGGGGCCAAGAATGCCGTAGATGGCGCCGCGCGGCACGCGGATGTCCACCCCGTCCACGGCGGTGAAACCATCGAACCGCTTGACCAGCCCGCGCGCCTCGATCGCCCAATCGCCGTCTTGCCCAATCGTCATCGCCACGCCATGCCCCTTTTGATTGGTCCACATAGCCCCATGAACGCAAGAGACGGAAGACTTGGTTAAAACCCCGCCTGCCCCCCTGGAACAACGTCTGCGCGAAGAGGCGCTGCGCCTGGGCTTTGCCACCTGCGGCATTGCCCCGGCCGCAGACGATCCGCAGCGCAGCGCGCACCTGCACCAGTGGCTGGCCGATGGGCGCCATGGCAGCATGGAATGGATGGAAACCCGCAAGGAACAGCGCCAGGGGCCGCAATCGCTGTGGCCACAGGCGCAAAGCGTGATCGCCCTGGGCATGAGCTATGCCCCGGCGCACGATCCGCTGGCCCTGGCCGATGTGCCCGATCGCGGCCGGATTTCCGTCTATGCCCAAGGCGTGGATTATCACGACGTGATCAAGCGCGCACTCAAGGCCTTGGCCCGCTGGCTGGTGGCGACCGAGCCGGGCGCGGAGGTCAAGGTCTTTGTCGATACCGCGCCCGTCATGGAAAAGCCGCTTGGCCAGGCCGCCGGGCTGGGCTGGCAGGGCAAGCACACCAACCTGGTCAGCCGCCGCCACGGCTCATGGCTGTTCCTGGGCGCGATCTATACCACGCTGCGCCTCACGCCCGACGCGCCCCATGCCGATCGCTGCGGCAGTTGTACCGCCTGCCAGGATGCCTGCCCCACCGGCGCCTTTCCCGCGCCCTATCAGCTCGATGCGCGGGCCTGTGTGTCCTATCTCACGATCGAGCACAAAGGGCCGGTGGACGAACGCTATCGCGCCGCGCTGGGCAACCGCATCTATGGCTGTGATGATTGCCTGGCGGTGTGCCCGTGGAACCGCTTTGCCCAGGCAGCGGCCGACAACCGCGCGTTCCTGCCCCGCGCCGAACTGGTGGCGCCGCGCCTCGCTGAACTGCTCGCGTTGGACGATGCCACGTTCCGCCAGGTCTTTGCCGGCTCCCCGATCAAGCGGATCGGGCGCGATCGCATGGTGCGCAACTGTCTCTATGCCGCGGGCAACAGCGGCGATCCGGCACTGATGGCGCCGGTGCGCGCGCTATTGGACGATCCCGATCCGGCCGTGGCCGATGCCGCGCGCTGGGCCCTCGCGCGGCTGACTTAGATTAGATTAGATTAGATCAGATCGTGAAGCTTTCGCCGCAGCCGCAGGTGCCCTTGGCGTTGGGATTGGCAAAGACGAAGCCGGCCTGGAAATCGTCTTCGACCCAATCCATCGTGCTGCCGATCAGGTAGAGCACCGAGGCGCCATCGATGAACAAGGTGCCGCCGGGCGTATCGATGCGCTCGTCCATCGGGTTGGCGGCGTTCACATAGTCCACCGAATAGGCGAGGCCCGAACAGCCCCGGCGCGGGGTGGACAGCTTGACACCAATGGCGTCGGCCGGCGCGCTGGCCATCAGCGTGGCGATGCGCGCATGGGCCGACGGGGTCAGATTGACCGCCGCAGGGCGCTGGCGGGTGCGGGTGGGGACATCGGTCATGGCTTAGAGCATCCCGAGTTCGAGCTTGGCATCATCGCTCATCTTCTGCGGGTCCCACGGCGGATCCCACACCAGGTTCACTTCGGCGTCGCGCACGCCGGGCACCGCGCTCACGCGCAGTTCCACTTCGCCGGGCATCGATTCGGCCACCGGGCAATGCGGCGTGGTCAGCGTCATGGTCACGGCCACGTGTCCGTCTTCGGCCACGTCGACGCCATAGATCAGCCCCAGGTCATAGATATTGACCGGGATTTCCGGGTCGAAGATGTCGCGCAGCGCGGCCACCACGCCTTCATAGATCTCGCCGCCCGGCTCGCCAGGGTTCACCCCTTGCGGCTTTTCCGCCAGGAAGCCCGACAGATAGTCGCGCTTGCGCTCGCCGGCCGTTTCAACCGGGGCAGCTTCTGGTGCCGGCTCGGGAATATCGTCCACATGGGCCCGGCGCGGCGGGTTCACCGCATCGACTTCCTCAACCGTGAAACGGGGGGTATCGGCGCTCATCCGAAGATCCTCAAGGTTCGCGCAATGCCGCGCACGAGCGCTGCGACATCGCTTTCATCGTTATAGACGCCAAAGCTGGCGCGGGCCGTGGCCGGCACGCCCAGATGCTCCATCAGCGGCTGGGCGCAGTGGTGGCCGGCGCGGATCGCCACGCCTTCCTCGTCCAATATGGTGCCAAGGTCGTGCGGATGCACCCCCTCGATCACGAAACTGACGATCCCAGCGGCATCGTCCGGGCCAAACAGGCGCACGGCGTTGAATTCGCGCAGCGCCGCGCGCGCGGTGCGCACCAGGGCGGTTTCGTGGGCATGGATGGCATCAAGCCCCAGCCCTTGCACGAAATCGACCGCCACACCCAGGCCAATCGCCTCGACGATGGCAGGCGTGCCCGCCTCGAACCGCTGCGGCGCGGGGGCAAAGGTAGTGCCGGCAAACGACACGCGATCGATCATCGCCCCGCCGCCCTGCCACGGCGGCATGGCATCGAGCAGATCGGCCTTGGCATAGAGCGCGCCGATGCCGGTCGGGCCATAGAGCTTGTGCCCGGAAAAGACGTAGAAATCGACGTCGAGCGCCTTCACGTCCACTTTCAGGCGCGGCACTGCCTGGCAGCCGTCGATCAGGATCTTCGCGCCCACGCCATGGGCCAGCGCCACCGCGCGTGGCACATCGAGCACGCTGCCCAGCACGTTGGACACATGGCCCAGCGCCACCAGCTTGTGCGCGCCGGTCAGCATGCGTTCGGCCGCATCCAGATCGATCTGGCCATCGGCGGTCAGCGGGCAGACATCGATGGCAATGCCGGTGCGCTGCGCCAGCAATTGCCAGGGCACGATGTTGGAATGATGCTCCAGCATCGAGAGCAGCACGCGGTCCCCGGCCTTGAGATTGGCCAGGCCCCAGGTCTGCGCCACCAGGTTGATCGCCTCGGTCGCGCCGCGCGTGAACACGATCTCGCCCTCGTGCGCGCCGAGCAGGCCAGCCACCTTGCGCCGCGCCGCTTCAAAGCCCAGCGTCATCTCGGCCGAGCGGGTATAGACCCCGCGATGCACCGTGGCATAGTCCACGCCGATGGCGCGGGTGACGGCATCGATCACCACCTGCGGCTTTTGCGCGGTGGCGCCGGTATCGAGATAGTGCCAGCGCGTACCGTCAGGATTGGTCAGGCCCGGCCAATCAGACGCCTGCGTCAGCGCGGTGGCGGCAAGCGTGGTCATAGCAACCCTCCCAGCGCGGCGAGTGCGGCCTGCGTCAGCACTTCTTCCTCGGGCGCATCGACAAAGGCTTCGGCGATGAAGGCCTGCAGCATCAGCTTCTTGGCCTCTGCCGGCGGCAGGCCGCGCGATTGCAGGTAGAACAGGCCCTGCGCGTCCAGTTCGCCCACGGCGCAGCCATGCGCGCACTTCACGTCGTCGGCATAGATTTCCAGTTCGGGCCGGGCATTGGCCGTGGCGGTGCGATCGAGCAGCATGGCGCGGATCGACTGTTCGCCATCGGTGCCCACCGCTCCACGATCAACCACCACGCGGCCGAGATAGGTCCCGGTCGCGTGGCC
>NZ_KE148350.1:34904-38162 GCF_000410615.1 Novosphingobium sp. B-7
AGCGGACGACCTGGCTCGACACGGCGTCAGGCTCGGCGTGGACTACCTCGGTGACGATTTCGACCGTCTGGTTGCCACCGCCCAGCTGCGCCGCGCCCAGGTGGAACCGCGCGCCCTTGGCCAGGCGCACTTTCACCGCGATGCGGCCATAGGCGCTGCCGGCATTAAGCAGGCGCAGATCGTATTGCGCGCCCTCGCCCAGGGTGATCACCAGATCGCGCGCCTCGGGCGCGCGGCCGGCCAGGACCACCGACAGGCTGCCGCTGGCGCCCGCCGCCACGTCCACTGCCTGCGCGGGCAGCGGCCACAGCGTGGCAAGCGCGGCCAGATCGGCATAGCGGAACGCCTCGTCCGCCCGGGTTGGGACAAGCGTGGCGGTGGTCACGCCACCGCCTCGTAACCGTGCTGTTCCAGTTCCAGCGCGAGTTCGGCCCCACCCGAGCGGACGATGCGGCCGCCGGCGAGGACGTGGACGAAATCGGGCTTCACGTAATCGAGCAGGCGCTGGTAGTGCGTGATCAGCAGCACCGCCTTGTCGGGCTTGCGCATGATCGCGTTGATGCCTTCGCCGCAGATGCGCAGCGCATCGATGTCCAGGCCCGAATCGGTTTCATCCAGGATCGCCAGCTTGGGGTCGAGAATGCCCATCTGGACCATCTCGGCGCGCTTCTTCTCGCCGCCGGAAAAGCCCACGTTTACCGGGCGCTTGAGCATGTCCATGTCCATGCGCAGCAGGTCGGCCTTTTCGCGCGCCAGCTTGAGGAAAGCGCCGCCCGAGAGCGGCTCTTCACCACGCTGCTTGCGCTGCGCATTGAGCGCCTCGCGCAGGAACTGCACGTTGGACACGCCGGGGATTTCCACCGGATATTGGAAGCCCAGGAACAGCCCGGCCGCGGCGCGCTCGTGCGGGTCCATGGCGAGCAGATCCTGGCCAGCGAAATCCACGCTGCCGCCGGTCACGTCATAGCCGGGGCGGCCGCCCAGGGTATAGGCCAGCGTCGATTTGCCCGCGCCGTTGGGGCCCATGATCGCGTGGATCTCGCCCGCCTTGATGGTGAGCGAAAGCCCCTTGAGAATGGCCTTGCCGGCGATTTCGTTGGAGAGGTCACTTATCGTCAGCATTGCGTTTTCCGCTCGAGCAATTGGCTAGGAAGTCGGCGCGAACCTCGTCGAACAGGTCGCGCCACGATTTTTCGATGGCTTTCACGTCGTCCAGCTCCTTCTGCCGGGCGTCGATCTGGCCAAGGGCAGTGGCCGCCGTGGCCGCGCCGCTGGGGCTGGGCGTGCCAGCGATCTGCGCATCGAGCAGCGCGGCGCGTTCCTGCGCGATCGCGCGCTGCTCGGCATAGACGGCGGCGGCAAATTCGGTGCGGCGGTGCGGCTCGCCCGTGGCCATGGCGCGCATGGCCTGCTTGTCGCACTTCTGCACCGCTGCCAGCGCCGGGGCGCTGTCAGGCGCGGTGACCGTGGCCAGCGCCATGATCAAAAGCGCGCTCATCCCACGCTGCCTTCCAGGCTGATGCCCAGAAGCTTTTGCGCTTCCACGGCAAATTCCATCGGCAGCTGCTGCAGGACTTCCTTGGCAAAGCCGTTGACGATCAGTGCCACGGCCTGTTCCTGGTCCAGCCCGCGCTGCATCGCGTAGAACAGCTGGTCATCGCTGATCTTGCTGGTCGTCGCCTCGTGCTCGATCGTCGCCGAAGGGTTCTTCACCTCGATATAGGGCACGGTATGGGCGCCGCATTCCGCCCCCAGCAGCAGGCTGTCGCACTGGGTGAAGTTGCGCACGCCCTCGGCCTGCGGCGCCACGCGCACCAACCCGCGATAGGTGTTGTTGGACTTGCCCGCGCTGATCCCCTTGGACACGATGGTCGAGCGGCTGCGCTTGCCGTTGTGGATCATCTTGGTGCCGGTATCGGCCTGCTGGTAGTTGTTGGTGACGGCGACGGAATAGAATTCGCCGACCGAATCCTCGCCGTTCAAGACGCAGCTGGGATACTTCCACGTCACGGCCGAGCCGGTTTCCACCTGGGTCCACGACACCTTGGACCGCGCGCCCTGGCACAGCGCGCGCTTGGTCACGAAGTTGTAGATGCCGCCCTTGCCTTGCGCGTCGCCGGGATACCAGTTCTGCACCGTGGAATACTTGATCTCGGCATCGTCGAGCGCGACGAGTTCGACCACGGCGGCATGGAGCTGGTTCTCGTCACGCTGGGGTGCGGTGCAGCCTTCCAGGTACGAGACATAGGCGCCCTTGTCGGCCACGATCAGGGTGCGTTCGAACTGCCCGGTGTTTTCCGCATTGATGCGGAAATAGGTCGACAGCTCCATCGGGCAGCGCACGCCTTCGGGAATGTAGACAAAGGTGCCGTCGGAAAAGACCGCGCAGTTCAAGGCGGCAAAATAGTTGTCGTGCATCGGCACGACCTTGCCCAGCCAGCGGCGCACCAGATCGGGAAACTCGCGGATCGCCTCGCTGATCGAGCGGAAGATGACGCCGGCCGCTTCCAGCTCCTTGCGGAACGTGGTCGCCACCGAGACGCTGTCGAACACCGCGTCCACGGCGATCTTGCGCGCGCCTTCCACGCCAGCGAGCACTTCCTGCTCGGCCAGGGGAATGCCCAGCTTTTCATAAACGCGCAGGATTTCGGGATCGACCTCGTCCAGGGACTTGGGGCCATCCTTTTTCTTGGGCGCGGCCCAGTAATAGGCGTCCTGGTAATCGATCGGCGGAATGTTCAGCTTGGCCCAGTCGGGCATCGGCATGGTCAGCCAGTGGCGATAGGCCTTGAGCCGCCATTCCAGCATCCACTCCGGCTCGTCCTTCTTGGCCGAGATGAAGCGCACGGTGTCTTCCGACAGGCCCTTGGGGCCATATTCCTGCTCGATGTCCGAAGCCCAGCCGTGCTCGTATTCCGCCACGCGGGCGGCCGCGTCGCGCGCGGCCTGGTCCTTAACCGGCGTGTCGTTCAGGGTTTCTTCGGTCATGCGGGCAACTCGGCAGGAATGGGGGATGCGGCAGGCATCATGGCCGCCGCAGGGGTGGCCAGATGGCCGGTTTGGGCCGGGCGGGCAAGCTGCACCAGCGACACGCTTGAAAGCGCGGCGCGTAGCGCGGCATCCACCGCCGGCCAGTGCGGGCGCACCATGCAGGCGCCTTCCAGCGTGCAATCGCCGCGCCCATGCCCGCTGCACGCGGCCATGGCAATCGGCCCTTCGACCGCCTCGATCACATCGGCCAGGCTGATCGCCGCGGCC
>NZ_KE148351.1:0-3468 GCF_000410615.1 Novosphingobium sp. B-7
GGCCAGCCCGCGCGGTCGGCTCGGTTCATAGCGCGCAGGCTGCCAGGTGGCAGGCCGCAGCGGCACGACCTCTCCGCGCAGGCCGGACGATGCCGGGCGCGGCGCAAGGGTTGGCGTTGCGATCAAACTGGCCTGGCTGCTCACTATTCTGGCCCCCGTTGGCGGTTTGGCAGGTTATTGAGAGTCATTCGCATAGCTGCTTCTCCGTCGCGAGTCGAGAGAATAGATCGCAATAGCGCTCCGAGCCTTCGGCCAGATGGCTCTGACCGCGGGCATGGGGCCACATTGCGGACGTCTCACCGCCCGTGGCGATGGCGGATTTCTAGGTCGCTCGGTGCGTAGGAGCCTTGAGGTAGATCAAATAGGAGAATCATTATCAATAGCGTTGCGACTGATAGCAATTCGCATTAAAGCGCTTTGCGGCATCGGCGAGGCCGGATGCGCATGCCCGCCGGCACCAGGGATCGGCGCAAGCGCGCCGCAGCCTGCCGCAACGAATGATATGTTTCGCGCAAAGGATGAATGAGTGAGGGACAGTTTTGATCGTGCCGGTGCGGCGGGGGCTGCCGGTTTTCTCGCGCTGGGTTGCATCAGTCTGATCGCGGGTGCCGCACCCGCCCTAGCCCAGGATGCAACGGCCGCGCAAAACCCCGAGCCGCGCGTGCTGGGCGGCGTGACCGTCACCGATACCGTCATTACCGAGGGCAGCTACAAGACCGAACGGGCCGCATCGCCCAAGTACACCGCCCCGCTGCTCGATACCCCGCGCACGATCACGGTGATCCCCGCGCAGGTGCTGCAGGACAATGCCACGGCCAGCCTGGCCGATGCCCTGCGCTTTGTGCCGGGCATCACCCTGGGCGCGGGCGAGGGCGGCAATCCGCAGGGCGATCGGCCGTTCATTCGCGGTGCGGATGCGCAGAACAGCCTGTTCCTGGATGGCGTGCGCGATATCGGCGCGCAGTCTCGCGATGTTTTTGCCGTGGACCAGATCGAGGTGGTCAAGGGTTCGGACAGCACGATGAACGGGCGCGGCAGCGTGGGCGGGGCGATCAACCTCGTGTCCAAGCAGCCGACCGGCGAGCGCTTTGCCAATGTCTCGGCCGCTACCGGCACGGCGGAATATCGCCGGGTTACCGCCGATGTGAACCAGCCGATCGGCAATGTCGGCCTGCGCCTGGCCGCGATGTATCACGACCAGCACGTGGCCGGGCGCGATGCCGTGTGGCAGGATCGCTGGGGCGTGGCGCCCTCGGTGAAGTTCGGCCTGTCTGGCCCCACCAGCCTGACGCTGGATTACTATCACCTGGAAAGCCACGAGCTGCCGGATTCGGGCATTCCCTATCTGCGCACCACTGCCAATGCGCCGGCCGGCTATAGCGAAACCACCGTGGCCGCGACGCCGCGCACGGCGTTCTATGGCCTGGTTGATCGCGATTTCCGCCACACCCTGGTCAACACCGGCACGGCCCGTCTCGAACACCATTTCGCCAATGGGCTGACCTTGCGCAACACCACGCGCTATGGCGTGTCGAGCCAGGGCTATGTCCTGACCCAGCCCGACGATAGCCAGGGCAACGTGATCAACGGCAATGTCTGGCGCCGGGCCAACACCCGCTACAGCCGCACCACCGGCTTTATCAATCAGACCGATTTCTACGGCACGTTCACGCTGGGCGGGATCAAGAACAGCTTTGCCCTGACCGGCGAGATCAGCCGCGAAACGGCCAATGTCGGCAACTATGTGTCGAATGCGGCCACGGGAACGGCGCTTGCCACCGGCATCAACGCGGCGGGTGGCCGCTGCGGCGCCGCGTCGATTGCCGCCTTCAACTGCACCAGCCTGGCCAATCCCAATCCCTATGATCGCTGGGTCAGCTATACCGCCGATGGATCGGGCGTGACCGCGCCGATCATGCTGTCCGCCGAGAAGACCTGGACCAAGGCGCGCACCAATACCCAGGCAGTGTCGTTGTTCGATACGGTGAACTTTTCCGACGCGCTGCTGCTCAACCTGGGGCTGCGCTATGATCACTACGTCACGCGCGTCAGCCCTGGCCTGTTGGCGACGGCCCCGGATGAAAGCGGCCGTGCCTGGTACAGCCGGATCGACAACCTGTGGACCTGGCAGGCCGGCCTGACGTGGAAGCCTGCGCCCAATGGCAGCATCTATGCCTCGGCCTCTACCGCCGCGACGCCGCCGGGTTCCTATCTGGCCAATGGCAGCGACAGCAACGCGCTCAATACCACCAGCCAGGCGATCACCGATGCCCTCAAGGTGGAACGCACCCGCAGTTATGAAGTGGGCACCAAGTGGAACGTCTTCGGCGAAGGGCTGTCGCTGACGCTTGCCGCGTTCCAGACCGAAACCACCAACGCCCGCGCCACCGATGCCAACGGCACCGTGACCTTCATCGGCAACAAGCGGGTCAAGGGCATCGAGGTTTCGGCCAGCGGCAACATCACCGATCGCTGGAATGTCTTTGGTGGCTATACTTATATGGATTCCACCATCATCAATGGCGGCACCACCGCAGTTACCGCAGGGGGCGTCACCTATTACGTACCCTCGCCCAGCACCGGACAGCGCTTTCCCAACACGCCCGACCACAGCTTTACCGCCAACACCACCTACCGGGCGACCGACCGCCTCTCGCTGGGCGCCAACGCGCTCTACATGAGCAAGGTCTATGGCGGTTATGGCGCGGCGGTGAGCGGCGGTGTCGTCACCAAGACCCTGGCGCGCTATGTGCCCGGTTACTGGCGGTTCGACGCCAATGCCAGCTTCCAGGTTACGCCGCGCTTCTCGCTTCAGGCCAATATCAACAACCTGTTCGACAAGCGCTATTACGACAAGGCCTATAGCTCGCACTTTGCCAGCCAGGCTGCGGGCCGCACGGCGATCCTCACGGCCAATGTGAAGCTTTAACGGCTATCGCATTGCCAAGCAAAAGGCCGCCGGAGACAATCCGGCGGCCTTTCTTGTGGCTGTCATGCTAGCAGTATTAGCATGATTATTCCATCATCGCTGCCAATGCCGGGCTAAGCCACTCGCCACCCGACGGATCGACCAACCGCGTGGCGAGATTTTCGCGCACGGCCACAGCGTGGGCCTGGGCTGGCGCCATCACGATCAGCGCGCTGGCCCAGGCATCGGCCATTGCGCCATGGCGGTGCAGCACGGTTGCCGCCCCATGGCCCCGGCCAGGCTGGCCCGTGGCAGGGTCGATGGTGTGCAGGCCCAGATAGCTGCCCGAGGTCGCCGTGCTCAACTGGTGCAGCGCCACGCGCAGCGGCGCCAGGTTGGCGCCGGGCGGGCTTTCCACGTCTACCCACCACGGATCGCCATCGGGACGTAGCCCGCGCCCGGTGCATTCGCCGCCCACCTCGACCAGGGCGTGGCGCAGGCCCTGCGCGGCCAGCAGATCGGCCACGGCATCGGCCGCATATCCCTTGGCCACGCCCGAC
>NZ_KE148351.1:3637-4785 GCF_000410615.1 Novosphingobium sp. B-7
TCGGTCAGGCGGCCGATGGCGGGATCGAACGCGCCATGGCTCGCCCGCGCCACGGCCAAAGCATGGTGCAGCACGCCGGCGAGGTCTTCATCCACATGCAGCCAGGTTCCCGGTGCCGCGCGGTTGAAGCGCATCAGCAGGCTGCCGGGCTGCCAGTGGCTGAGCGCCCGCTCCATCCGGTCGAGCCGCGCCTGGATGAGGGCATGCAACGCGGCGCGGTCCGCGCTGCCAGCCGGATGGGCCAGGCGCACCTGCCAGCGCGTGCCCATGGTCAGGCCCGACAGGATGACGATCGGCGCCGCCGGATCGAACCCGGCAAGGCTGTCCGGGTCGATCGCGGTGGGCACAGCAAGGCGCAACATCCGGTTTGCCTGGACGGGCAGGGTCAGGGCGCCACGACTTCCAGCGTGGTGGTATAGCTGGTGCGGCGATGGGCGGCGCGCGGGTTGGCCGGGTGATCGTCCGTCAGGCTGGCGTTCAGCCAATAGAACCCGGGCACCGGCCATTTCACCGTGACCGTGCCATCGGCGGCAGTGGTCAGTTCCTGCGCGCCCTCGATATCGCGATAGCGTTTGGCGCCAGGGATCACCGTCACCTTGAGCTTGGCCGCCGGCTGCCCATCGATCAGGAAGCGGAACTTGCCCGGCTCGTCGCTCACCAGTTCATCGGGATGGGTGATGGGCACCATTTCCAGCCCCTTGCCGCTGGGGGCAAAGGCCTGCGTCGTGGGGGTGCCGGCGGTGACGAACACGAAGTTGCGGTTGAGCGTTTCGGTCAGGTTTACCTCGGTGGCATCGGCGGGAATATCCGCCAGGCTGGCCACCATGTGATCGGGTGCGATCTGCGGGCGGGGGCCGCCTTCGCCACCACCCGGTCCGCCGGGGCCCCCGGGACCAGCCGGGCCCCCCGGCATCATGCCGCGCGGCGGCGCACCCATTCCCGCTTGGCCGCCTGGGCCGCCCGTGCCGCCGGGACCGCCTGGGCGGCGCATGCCCAGCCCCCACAGCTCGCCATTCACCTTGAACGTGCCAGAAAGATTGGCCATTTCCGTGCCGATCTTCCAGGTGCCGGGCTTGTCGATGGCCACGTCGAACACCGATCGCGTGCGCAGCCGCGCGGCGTTTTCGATCTTGCCCGGCGTGCCGTCG
>NZ_KE148351.1:4990-5231 GCF_000410615.1 Novosphingobium sp. B-7
TTCATCGGGGTCGGTCCTCTCAACGCAGGGAAACGGTCACTTGGCCCAGTTCGGCCCGGCCGCTGGCGCCAGCCGGAGCGGGCTTGGCCGGCACCGAGAACGGCACCTGCACCAGTTCACGGCCGCCGGTTTCGCGCGCCGCCTCCACGAACAGGGTATAGGCCCCGGGCCGGAGCCCGGCGGGCAGCGGGATGCGATAGGCGCCCGGCGCGCGGGTCTGGCCGGAAAGGCCATCGGCTGG
>NZ_APCQ01000215.1:0-601 GCF_000410615.1 Novosphingobium sp. B-7
AATCCTGCCCCCGCAACCATATCCAATCATGCCAAACCGTTTCAGGATATCCTGGAGCGGTTTTTTTATGCCTTTTTTCTGTGGCTTACGCCCGAGTCGCGCCTTCTCAGGATGGCTCTCCGGACCCCACCGAACACCAGGACGTCGATTTGCATTTGGGGGTATTTTATGGGGTAATCGCCGCAACCCCAGCGGAGTACCCCAGATGGCGCTCAAGGAACTCGAAGTCCGCTACGCGAGCAAGCGGCAGAAGGACTACAAGCTCGCCGATGGCGAGGGCCTGTACCTGCTCGTCCGGCCCAACGGCTCGAAGCTGTGGCGGATGAAGTACCGGTTCGACGGCAAGGAGAAGTTGCTCTCCTTCGGCCGCTATCCCGATCTCAGCCTTGCCGAGGCGCGGCTACGCCGCGCGGAGGCCAGAGTGGCGCTGGGGCAGGGCAGGGACCCTGGTGCCAGCAACAGGTCGCCAGCGGGAAACACGTTCGAGCAGGCGGCGCGGGCCTGGCATGAGAACCGCGAGGGCAATCTCGACGAAGGCCACGCCAAGCGACTGATGACACGACTTGAGCGTGATGCTTTTCCAGTGCTCGGCAATCGGCCG
>NZ_APCQ01000104.1:0-8878 GCF_000410615.1 Novosphingobium sp. B-7
TCTCTACCATCCCATCGGCTGCCCCGCACGCTGGGGCCGACGCCTTTTCCAAAACCGGTACGAACATGGGGTCCGAGCGTGGCGGCAACTGGCGGGCCTCAACCGCATAACGCAATTCGCGCCGCCAGGTGTAGAGCAGCGACGTACTGACATCGCGCTCTCGCGAAAACGCAGCAATGTTGCCACTGCGCTCCATCTCCGCAACCAGCGCCAGCTTCTCTTCCAGCGTCCAGGTCCGGCGCCGGCCGGTCATCCCCTTCAAAACTGGACACCTTGAAAAACCGGCGGATTTGGCACGCTCGGTACACGGAGGGTCGGGCGCGGGAGTGGAGGCCCGATTTTCGGCTTCCTTGTCTGCCAGATTGTTTGCCTGCCCCCTGTTTGGGGGCATTTCCTTTCATGCGGGAGCAGTTCGTCCCTCGAGCCAGGCGAGCCGCTGGAAGTTATAGACGAGGTTTGTCATGCCGATCTTGATCGTGGCCCGGGCGATGCCGATGGTGCGCACGACGAGGCCCATGCGGTGCTTTTGGCCTGCGAACACATGCTAGACATGAGCGCGGATTTTGGATCGGCGGGGGGTGGGCTTGGCGATCCGCCCGGGCCTCGGCCGCCTCGGCTTGCGCCTCTGGTGGATATGGCTCTTGAACATGCCGGCGGCGAGGAACGCTTCGTTCTTCTTCGACCGGTAGGCGGTATCCGCCCATACGCCCGAGCCGGTATTGCCCTTGCTGATCAGGTCGGGCAGCCGCGCCCCGTCGTGGCCGTTGGCGGCGCTGGCACCCCAGGTGCGGATCGGGCCGTGGGCTTTGTCGATGCCAACATGGTTTTTGTAGCCAAACATTGGGATGGCGAGATCGACGGGCTTTGCGGCCTTCGGATCGGCGCCCTCGCGGACTTTGGCCTTGCTGTATTTGATCGACCAGCGCGCATCCCTGTCTTTCTGTCGCGCCTTGGCCGGCTTCCAGTCCTCGGGGACGCGCCCTTCCTTGATGGCGGTCTTTTCGGCCTCGGTGTTGCGCTGTTTGGGTGCCGGGACCACCGTGGCGTCGATGATCTGCCCGCCCATGGCAAGATAGCCGCGATCTTTGAGCGCCGTGTCGAAGCGGGCGAAGAGTTTGTCGATCGCCTTGGCCTGCACCAGGCGCTCACGGAACAGCCACACCGTCGTTGCATCAGGCACGGTGCCGTCGAGGCCAAGACCCAGGAAGCGCTGGAATGACAGGCGATCCTTGATCTGGAACTCCGTCGCCTCGTCCGACAACGAGTAGAGCGCCTGAAGCACCAGGATCTTGAACATCAGCACCGGGTCGGTAACTGCTCAGGTGGTTGGCAAAAAGGGCTTGCGCGTGGGGGCAGGCGATGATTGTCATGTTCGTAGTCAAGAGTTTGGGGCGAGTTTGTCCGATCCGCATGAGCGGCGAGGGTATATAGCGCTGCGCATGGTAGGAAGCGGCGGCTGAGGACGACGGTTGATCAGACTGTGATGCGCGGGTTGGTTACCGCAAGACCGCGTGTTCGTCTCGGGCCTGCCTCTGTCTCAAGTCGGGCGTCGGCATTGCCGGCCACAGAATCACATCGAGGATTGCCCTGCCGTGCCGCCGCTCCCAACTATGGGCAGCGCAGATTGAGTTCTGATAGCGCGTTCTCCTTTGCGGTTGAGTGTTGATCAGGCTGGTTGAGCGGGACTTGTTGCGATGGCCCATACGAAGGCCGCCAATTCGCGGGCGATGGCGACGTTGACGACATTTGCGGGTTTGCCGGCGCGTGTCATGCGGCGATGGCGGGTGCAGAGCCGCAACTGAGCTTTCCACGCGATGTCCCGCACCTACTGGGTCACTGCCTGGTTACGCTTGAGAATGGCTTCTCCAAGCCGGGCGGGCAATCGATAGGTCCAGGCGCTTTCCACGAGCATGCGGCGAGCCCGGGTGTTGCCGGCCTTGGTGATGTTGCCCCGAGCGGTCTTGGCGCCCGATGAATGTTCGCAAGGCACCAGGCCGAGATAGGCCATCAACTGCCGCGGATTGGCAAAGCGATGGAAGTCACCGATCTCCGCGACAATGGTGATCGCCGCGATCGAGGCAATTCCGCGCAGAGCCTGGATAGCCGTCACGATTGGCGCCAATGACCAAGAGGGCACCAGTTCCTCCATTTGCCGAGCAAGCCGATCCCGTCGGGCTTCGGCTTCATCGACGACCTGGACCATTTCCTCGAAGGCGATCTGTCGGGCAGGATGCTCAAAGCGCTGTGCCGCCAGCCATTTGCGGTGTTTGCCGGTCCAGTGATTGCCGGCGCTATACGTGCGGCCTTGGCGCAGCAGGAAGCCAAGCACCTGTTGGCGTGCCCTACGTAGCCCTTGCATCGCCATCTGACGCGCACGGCACAGATCGCACATCGCCTCGTGGGCTTCGTCAGGCACCCATACCGCCGTCAATTCGCCGGACCGGAACAGCGCCGCCATGGTGGTCGCGTCGCGTCGGTCCGTCTTTACCTTGTCGCCCGGACGGGTGGGCACCAATGACGGGGCAACCACGATGCACTCGTAGCCGAGCTGCGTAATCTGACGATGCAGGCCGTAGCCACATGGCCCCGCCTCGTAGCAGAACGACAGATGTTCGTGCCGCGACGCCAGTTTGGTGATCATCTTCGACACCGCTGCAGGGTCGCTCGATATCTCCCCGATAAAGCGCACCTCGCCGCGACGAACGCCTTCCGCGACCGACACCGCTATCGTCTTTTTATGCGTATCCATCGCAACATATGCCATACAATGTTCCACGGCTCGTCTCCCATGCATGAGGATAGGCCCTTTTACAGGGTAACCCTCGATACTGCATGCCGGAGACGGGCTTCCAAACCCGAACATGGCGTCTCAAACTACCCATGGCACCGCCGCCGCTTCATGTCCTGACCGAGGCCGAGAAGAACGATCTGCTGCTTGCGCAGCATGAGATGATCGAGCGGATGGCCGCGCGGATTTCGGAACTGGAGGCGCTGGTGGGCAAGCCGCGCAGGACCTCTAAGAATTCGCATATCCCGCCCTCGAAGGACGATTTCGGCAAGGGCGGTCGTGGGGGCGGCGGCAGGGGTGGCAAATCCAAGGCAGGCAAGCGTCCCTCGCGCGAAGGCAAGCACCGCCCGCTGGCCGAGGCGCCGGACAAGACTGAACGCATGATGGCGGCGACCTGCTGTCATTGCGGAACCGATGTTTCCAGCCAGGCCCAGCGTTGCCGCCACCGCTATGACCATATCGACCTGCCACCGATCCGGCCGATTGTAACCCGTGTCGAGCTATACGGCGGTCGCTGCCGGGGATGCGGCAAGCGGTATCGCGCCGATGCGCCGGCCGGTATGGCTCCGGGTACGCCATTTGGGCCAGGCATCCGCTCGCTGCTGGCCTATCTGCACCACAGCCATCATGTCGGCTTCGAACGCCTGTCGCGGATTGCCCACGAACTGTTCGGCCTCGTCATTTCCGAGGGCGCCATTGCCAACGCCTTTCGTCGCATGGGCGCCGGTATGGCGGCGGCGACCAAGGCGATCACCGATAAACTGCTGACGGCGCAGGTGATCGCATCCGACGAGACGACCACGCGCACCAACGGCATCACGCATTGGCAATGGGTCTTCCTCTCGGACAAGGCCGTCCTGCACAAGATTTCCAAACGCCGGGCGCGCCAGGTTGCCGAGGGCGTGCTGGGCGGCCATCAGCCCGATGTCTGGGTTTCTGACCGCTACGCTGGCCAGCAGGAACTGGGCCGCGAGCATCAGGTCTGCCTCGCTCATGTGCTGCGCGACGTTCAATACGCCATCGACTGTGGCGACAGGGCTTTTGCCCCCAAGGTCCGCGATCATCTGCGCTGGGCTATCCGGATCGGCAAACGACGACAAAGCCTGAAGGACACGACGCTGGCGAGTTACGCGGCCAACGCCGACAATGTGCTGACCAGCTTGATGCGCGTCCCCATTGCCCATCCGGCAGGAAAGGTGCTGCTCAAGCAGATCAAGGCCTGGCGGGGCAAATTCTTCGTCTTCCTCACCAACCGCAAGGTCCCGGCAACCAACAACATATCCGAGCGAGAGATCCGTCCCTCGGTCGTGTTCCGAAAGGTCACCAACGGCTTCCGATCAGACTGGGGCGCACAGATCCATGCCGGCTATCGTTCCGTCACCGGCACTGCGCGGCTGTCGGGTCAATCAGCCCTCAGCGCCATCCGCGATCTCGTCGACGGCAAATTCGCCGTCGCCTGACCACGCCGCCATAAGCCAACACGGTGAGCAGTTACCCGGGTCGAACGGCGGACGCCCGCCCTTGCCGCGAACGCTGCGCCGAAGCGCTGCCACCAGCAGTCCGCGGAAAACCTCGAAATCCACCACCGATGTCAAGCGCTCGAGCGGATCGCCCGCCGCGCTCAGCGCTTCATATCGGTCCGAAAGATCAAAGAAACCGGGCTGTCCTGCCATCATCACCTCCGCCCTACCGTCGGCGAAGTGAAGCAAATCCACCCCTCAGACGCCAGAGTTTTTCGAGGTATCCAACTGGGCGGTGATCGCTACGCCTATCGAGAACTGCAAAATCTCGGGCGTGAACCCACACACTTGGTTGGCCCAGACCCTCGCCAAGCTCGCCACCGGTCTTCCAGCCAACGCCGTCGGCGAATTCATGACCTGGATCGCCGTGGCCTGAGAACGTCGCTTACCATGAAGCGGGGGCGGTGCCATGGGTAGTTTGAATCATCACCTGCCAGGCCGCGCAAGCCCTTTTTGCCGAACACGTGAGCAGTTACCATAGGGCAGCACATAATCCATAGCCATCCGGGTCAGTTCTCAGTGATAATCCTGGGTCAATTCTCGGCGCTACTCAACACGGAGGGGGCGAGTGTGATTCCCGGTAGGCACAACACGCTCCCTACGCATGACGCGGTCGACGAAACTCCGAGCGTAAGGATACGCCTTCTTGCCGAAAGCAATCGCAGGCTTTTCTACTAGGATGAAACCTGCAGCAGAAATCAGAATAGTTATAGAAAGAAGAATTGGAAGATAAATAATATAATTTCTTTCGATAGGGAAAATACGAAAGGCAATATAAATGATGATGCCATGCATCACGTATACACTAAAGGAAATTTCTCCCAGAACTCTTGCGCCGCGGTTGGAAAGCAATCCGAGCAAGTCATTTCCAGCCGCTACACAAAAGAAAACCGCCGCCAAGAGTACCATAGGCACCAAACCATAAGGTGTGTGGAATAGCGTTGTCGAGGCAAGCAAGGCGGCAAGCAGTGGCGCGGTCAACCATCGCTGCGAAAGAAGTTTTTGCACAGAGCCGTGGCGCACCACCTCACCAGTCAACATGCCAAAGATAAATAACGGCATATACGTGAAAATATCTAGGCCGGTCATCCGGGCCTGAAAAGACAGCGCTAACAGAAGGATTAGCAGGATCCACAATTTGTCACGATCGAATGGAATCCGGATAGCAGCGATCAACGGAAGGATGCCAAAATAAAAGATCCACTCCCATTTAATGGACCAGAGGACGGCCGCATTGACAAGATTGCTTGTCGCTATGTGCATCAGCGGCTTTTGCACTCCAAGTGTCCAGCTGAGCACTTCGAGCGGAAACCGACGGGTTGGCATTGTATGGTTCTCGACCGCTATCACCAAAGCACTCAGCAAGGTCGATACTAAAAGCATTGGAATAATGCGGAATAGCCTGCCATTGTAGGTTAACAGCCAATTCGTAGCTCGGAAACCATCGACGATGCGCGGATAAAAAACTAGCCCGGTAGCCATAAAGAACATCGATACCGCAGCTTTTCCGAATTCATTATACAAGTTTACCGTCGGCTCTACCCATGGATGCCCAAATTTATAGCCCAACCATATAATGAAATGATGAAACATAACCGAAATCGCAAGATAGCCACGTAAGCCGTCCACGCACCCAAACCGCTCACCGGTTGGTAGAGGAAATCCGAGCTTATATAGGGTTACACCGATTCCGGTCGCTAGTAAGATCGAAACGGCCATTGATAGCAGTAAAAACGAATCGATCATCTAGGTGCACCTGAATTACAGTGGACGAGGGCATATTTATCCGAAGTCACCAATAAAAATCGCATGATGTTAATAGAAATGTAATTTCTATACAGTCAGGATCAAAGTTGGGTCGATTGATACTTGCAGATTGGTTCGACGCTTGCCCTAACCACTGTTTAGTGGGGGTGAAATTGCGGATGTCAATTGATGTTGCCCTGACCCTCTTGACGAGACGTCCACTCATATAAGCGGTTGCGCTGATTTTGCCAAGCGATGTGACCGATACCTGATGGGCGCTACTGGAGCCATGCATGACAGTGCCGTCCCATGTAGGCGGCACGCGCGAGTGGCAGCTCAGGCGGATCATTCAGGCGATCCTCCATCTGCTGCCCGGGGCACTGTCACGCGACAAGCGATCGGCGTTATCTGGAATGGATGCCGGCCAATATCCGTGAGGAGGCGGCTCGGATCGGGCAGATGTTGTTGCTGCTGGTTGAGCGCATCATTAACGACCGTCCGTATCTTGGACCGACTATCATCCTGCCTTGGCATCAATGCGTTAGTCAAGCGTTCGCCAGCGTTGCCTTTGGCTGCGAGAACTGGGTGTCGCGATGGTGTGCGTCGATGTCACCCAAGCGTACCGGAGCCTGAACGCTATGGAAGCGACCTAGACTGATCCGCCCGATGCAGCCGGACTGGCGCATAGTTGGCACGCTCAGACTCCTACAAGGAGGGGCACGTTAATTGTCCGGCTGCGCATGGCGTGCGCAGCATTATCACTGCGCGTAGTGATCTGGTCGAGGCGCGCATTCGCCTTGATAACGTGATCCGCGGCCTTTGCGCGATATTCGGATCTTGGCCCGGCGCGGGACAAGGGTAAGCGTCCGGCCTCGGTCGTGTTGCTAGGTTGATGCCCCATCGCGATGAGCGCGCCTTACGCAGTGGCCATTCGCACTGCGTAAGGAGAGTGCGTTGGATAGGGTCGAGATCATCACTGGGGTGGAGCGCCGCCGCCGGTATTCGGATGAAGAGCGCGCGGCGGTTCTGGCGATGTGCGATGAGCCCAAGGCGACGATCGTGGGCGTGGCAAAGCGATTGGGGATGTCGCCGGGGTTGATCCATGGCTGGCGTAGGATGCGCCGGGAGGCGGAGAAGCTTTCGAGCGAACCGTTGCAATTCATTGCCTATGGCTCGGTTGGCGAACCGTCAGGTCAAGTGCTTGCCCCCACACCGATAGCACCACCAACTGCGCCGGTGCAGCACACCGCCGCCGAAGAACTGACCCGCCCGCATCCCGGCACCCGGCCGGGTGCGATTGACGTCGATCTGCCCAATGGCATCCGGCTTTCGGTGGACAGCTACGTCAATGAGAAAGCACTGGCTCGCGTGCTACGCGCCTTGGGGCAAGCGGCATGATCTCGCTGGCGCCGGGCACCAAGGTCTATCTGGCGAGCAAGCCGGTCAGCATGCGGCTTGGCTTTGACGGGCTGGCGGCGCTGGTGCGCCCCTTGTTCGCGGTCGAGCCTTATGGCGGCCATGTCTTCCTGTTTCGCAGCAAGAGCGGCAATTACCTGAAGGCGCTGCACTGGGATGGCAGCGGACTTTGCCTGTTCGCCAAGCGTCTGGAGCGCAGCCGTTTCGTGTGGCCGCCGCTCATTGAGGGTGGAGTTGTGCTGACCCCGGCGCAGTTCGGCTTGCTGATCGAGGCGATGGATTGGCGCCGCACGGTCGCCCCCGATCCGCCGCGCACACCGGCCCAACTTTAACGCCATAATTGGCGCAATTCTGGGCTTTTTGCTTGGGCGAAGAGGCGGATTCTGGTAGCGGGAAGCGTGTCTCCCGATGATCTCGAGCTGCCTGCTGACCCCGCAGAATTGCGCGCTTTTGCCGCTGCCATGCTGGCGCGCGTGGTAGCATCAGAGCAGGCGCTGGCCGCCGAGCGGACCGCCCATGACGAGGCCCGTCAGAAGCTGGAGGTGGTCCAAAACTCGATCAAGCTGACCGCGCTGCAGATCGAGAAGTTCAAGGTGCAACTGGCCCGCCTGCGACGCATGAAGTTCGGCCAATCCTCCGAACGCCTTGCCGCCCATGCCGATCAGCTTGAACTGACGCTGGAAGACCTTGAGGCCGAGCATGCCCATGCCGAGTGCGTGGTCGAAGGCCACGTTTCCGATGACGCGCCCACCAAGACAGCCCCACGCAAGCCCCGCCGTGCGTCGCTGCCCGACCATCTCCCCCGCGATGAGGTTATGCACGCTGCCCCGGATGCCGAGGGCTGCTCGGCCTGCGGCGGCACGATGGCCAAGCTGGGCGAGGATGTGACCGAGGTGCTGGAATATGTCCCGGGCCGCTTTCGCGTCACCCGCCATGTGCGCCCCAAGCTGTCCTGCAATCGCTGCGATGCCATCAGCCAGGCACCGGCCCCGGGGCTTCCCGTGCCGCGTGGCCGCGCTGGCCCCGGCTTGCTGGCGCATGTCATCGTCTCGAAGTTTGCCGATCACCTCCCGCTCTACCGCCAGTCACAGATCTACGTCCGGGAAGGCGTGGAGATCAGCCGCTCGACGATGGCCGATTGGCTGGGGCAGGCAAGCTGGCTGCTGCAACCGCTGGTCGACAGGATTGCCGATCACGTCATGGCCAGCGTCAAACTCCACGCCGATGACACGCCTGTTCCCGTGCTGGCGGCGGGGACCGGGAAGACCGCCACCGGCAGGCTATGGGTCTATCTGCGCAACAACCGACGATGGGACGCATCGGACAAGCCTGCAGCCCTGTTCCGCTACAGCCCGGATCGCAAGGGCGAGCGGCCGCGCGAGCACCTTAAGAGCCCGATCCGAAAGTT
>NZ_APCQ01000152.1:0-4590 GCF_000410615.1 Novosphingobium sp. B-7
ACAGCACCAACCCGGCCGCCACCCAGCCCCGGCGATTGGCGGTGCGATCGCTGGCCCAGCCCCAGGCGATATTGGTGAGGCTGGCCGAGACCGCGCCGATGAACGTCAGCGTGGCGAGCCACGGCACGGCCGCTGGCCCGGCCAGCTCTGCCACGCGCAGCGGCAGCAGCAGCGTGAGCAGCGGACCATAGCCGGCCACCGCCCCGGCCCAGGCCAGGGCATAACACAGCAGGAACGGCCAATCGCCGTGGCCCGGGCCGGGGTGTTGGCCGGCCACCGGGATGGCCGCCTCAGCCACGCGGCGCCACCGCCACGGATTCGCGCATCACCAGGCCTGCGGGCACGACCACCGGGCCATCGGGCACCGTGCCATCGCGCTGCGCGGCAATGATCAGATCGACCGCGCGCGCCACGGTCTCCGCCACCGGTTGATCCACCGCGCTCAATGCCGGGCGGGCAAAGCGCACCACCGGGGTATTGTCGAAGCTGATCAGCGAGAGGTCATCGGGTACGGCCAGGCCCAGGGCATGGGCGACATCGAGGCTGGCCAGCGCGGTCTGATCGTTGCTGGCAATGATCGCGGTGGGCGCCTGCGCCTGGCCCAGCAGGTCGCGCGCTGCCTGTGCGCCCATGGCAAAGCTGAAATCGCTTTGCGCCAAAAGGCCCTGCGTGGGCAGGCCGGCCTCGGCCATCGCCACACGCCAGCCTTCCACGCGCCACTGGCTGAGACTGTATTCCGCGTCGCCAGCGATGAAGCCGATACGGCGGTGGCCCAGATCGATCAGCGCCTGCGTGGCCTTTCGTGCCGAGCCTTCGTCATCCATGATCAACGGGATGCCCCCGCCCTGCCCCAGCGAACCGATGCGGGCAAACGGGATGCCCTGGCGCGTCAGCACGCCCACGATCAGCGGATTGTCGGAATGGGGCGGGGTCAGGACCACGCCATCGGGCTGCAACGCGGCGATCGCGGCCAGCAGTTCGCGCTCGACATGGTCGTTGTGGGTATCGACCAGTTCGAAGATCATGCGATAGCCGTGTTCGGCACACTTGAGCATGCCGCCCAGAAGCATCTGGTCCACCCAGTCGCTGCCCTGGCGTGCGCGCCAATCGGCGATGGTGCGCGTGCGATCGTTGAGCGCCAGGATCAGGTACGAGCGCGAGCCGCTCATCCGCTGGGCCGCGATCGAGGGGACATAGCCCAGGCGGGCAATCGCCTCGCGCACGCGCTCCTGCATTTCGGGGCGCACGTTGGGCTCGTTGTTGATCACCCGGCTGACGGTCTGCAGCGAGACCCCGGCATCGGCGGCGACATGCTTGATCGTCACGGTCTGACGGCGGCGCGCCATCCTGCTGCTATCCTTTACTGCGCGGCGGCGGGGGCAGCCGCAGCGGCATCGCTTTGCCAGACATGAACCCAATCCACCATCATCGTGCGCGGAAAGCCGCTGCTGTCCACCCCGCCGCCGTTGCGGCTTTCGGGCAGGCCGCCGCCGATGGCAAGGTTGAGCACGAGGTAGAACGGCTGATCGAACGGCGCCAGGGGATCGGCGCTGCCGGTGGTGGACCATTCGCCGGCATGGCGGGTTTCATAGGGCACGCCATCGATGCTCCAGGTGATGGCGCCGGGCGCCCAATCCACGGCATAGACATGATAGCCATCGACCGGGGCGGGAATCGGGGTTTCCGATCCGACATGGCGGTTGGCCGGGGGCACGCCGCCGAAATGGATCGTGCCCAGGGCATGGTCTTCGCGCCCCGCGGTGCAACCCGCGCAGGGCACGCCAAGGTTGACGGTTTCCAGAATGTCGATCTCGCCCGAGGCGGCCCAATGGCCATAGCGATCGTGGGCCGGCAGCATCCAGATTGCCGGCCAACTGCCCTGCCCGCCAGGCAGCTTGGCGCGGACCTCCATACGGCCATAGCGCCATGCCGCCTTGCCCTTGGTGCTGAGCCGGGCCGAGGTGAACGGCTTTTCAGCCCGCGCCGCCGCCTTTTCCGCGCTGTCGCGCAAGTCTTGCGGATAGGTGGGGCCGCGCCAGGCCTGCTTGCGCGCGGTAATCACCAGCTGGCCGTGGGAAACACGGACATTGGTGGCGCGCGGCGTGTAGCACTGCCGTTCCTGGTTCCCGCCGCCCCAGCAATCATCGGCCAGCGTCCAGCGCGTGGGATCGATGCCGGTGCCGTTAAACTCGTCAGCCCAGACCAGGTGCCAGCCGGGCCCCGGTGGCGATGGTGCGGCGTGTGCCGGCGTGGCGGCGGCAGCACCGGCGGCCAGCAGAACAAGCGCCAGGCTCATGCCGCAGCCCCGGTGCGCGCGCCGCAATAGTGATCGACATAGGCCGCGTGCCCGGGCAGGCCCTGTACGGTATCGGCCACTTCGCGGCGGAGGCCGGCGAGCAGCCGTTCCAGTTCATCATCGCGCAGCTTGGCCGCGACGGGATGATAGGCGGCCGGCGTGATGCCCTGCCCCATCATCACCTGCACCCAGCTGTTTTCGGCGAACAGTTCCTCATTCTTGCGGAACACGCGGCCGGTGCGGGCGAACAGGTCCATCCGGTGCGACAGGCTTTCGGGCACCTCCATCCCCGCGCAGTGGCGCCAGAACGGGCTGTCGCGCCGCTCGGTGGCCTTGTAGTGCAGGATCAGGAAATCGCGGATCTGGACCATGTCGGCCCACTGCTGTTCGTTGAATTCGGCGATATCGGCGGGATCGGGCCGCGCGCCCACCGGCAGCAGCCGCAACAGGCGCAGCACGGCGCGCTGGATCAGGTGGATCGAGGTGGATTCGAGCGGCTCCATGAACCCGCCCGACAGGCCCACCGCCACGCAGTTCTTCACCCACTGCCGGCGCCGTGCCCCGGTGGTGAAGCGGATGCGGTTGGGCTCGGTCAGGACCTGCCCTTCCACGCTCGACAGCAGGCGGTCGAGCGCCTGGTCTTCATCGAGATAGCGGCTGCACCAGACGATGCCGTTGCCCTGGCGATGCTGCAACGGGATGCGCCATTGCCAGCCGGCATCGTGGGCAATCGCGCGGGTATAGGGCACGGGCGGGCGCACACTGGCGGTTTGCACGGCGATGGCGCGATCGCATGGCAGCCAATGCGTCCAATCGTCAAAGCCGGCGTGCAGCGCGCCTTCGATCAGCAGCGCGCGGAAACCGGTGCAATCGACAAAGAGATCGCCTTCCACGCGGCGATCACCGTCCAGGTGCAGCGCAGCGATTTCCCCGCGGTCGCCGTCCAGTTCGACGCGGGCGATGCGTCCCTCGATCCGGGTGGCGCCGTCGCCCTCGGCCAGGCGGCGCAGGAACGCGGCATAGCGCCCGGAATCGAGCTGATAGGCATAGTTCATCCGCCCATCGGGCAGATGGGCAAAGCGCCCGGCCTGGGCCGCCATCAGTTCCAGGCAATAGTCGCCATAGGGGGCGGCATGCCCGCGCGAGAGCCCGTGCAGCCAGAAATGCTGGAACCCGGCGCTCCAGTGATCGCGCCCGGTGCCGCCAAACGAATGGAAATAGCTTTCGCCCGGCGCCTTCCAGTTTTCGAACGCGATGCCCAGCTTGAACGTGGCTGAGGTGGCACGCATGAAATCGGCCTCGGCAATGCCCAGCAGGCGGTTGTAGGCCACCAGCGGCGGAATGGTGCTTTCGCCCACGCCCACCGTGCCAATTGCCTCGCTTTCCACCAGTGTGACCGTTGCGACCGGGCCCAGCGTGCGCGCCAGCGCGGCGGCGGTCATCCATCCGGCGGTGCCGCCCCCGGCCACGACGATACGCAAGGGTCTATCGGTCATCGGCTGAGACTCCTGAGCAGGAAGGCACGGATGCGCCCGGCGGCAGCGGCATCGAGCGGGGCGAGAATGCCCTGCCCGGCGGGCGACAGATGGGCCCGCGCGGCCTCTCCACCAGAAAAGGCATAGTGATCGAACAGGGCGTGCCACTGCGCGCGCTCTGCCGCCGGCAGATCGCGGATGGCCAGGATCGCATGGATCAGCGCATCCTGCGGCTGGCCCAGCCAGCGCGGCGTGTCGCGCCACCAATAGTTGACCAGCACGTTGAACGGCGCCAGCGCATCGACCGCATGATACCAGCCGCTGGGAATGAACAGCGCGTCGCCCGGCGCCAGATCGGCTACCTGGGCATGGGCCAGCGCGGTGGCATAGCCGGGATGGCGCAGCAGATCGGGCGCATCGGGATCGACCATGCTGACGGCGCGGCCGGCCGGGGTGTTGTCCAACGGGCCGAGATAGAGATTCGCGAACTGGTCGGGCGGAAACAGCGTGAAGCGCCGCTGCCCCACGGCGCAGACCGCCAGGTTGTGGGGAAAATCGTTGTGCGCGGCAACGCGGCTGGCGGTGCCGATCCACACGCTGGCCAGCGCATCCTGCGCCGCCGGCAGCCCTGCCCCCAGCGGCATCGGATTGGCCTCGTCCAATCCTTCGAACCAGCCGGGAATATCGATCGATCCCATGTAGATCGCGCGCCCGTCTGCCGCCTGCTCGGCCGCGGCAAAGCGCGCCCAGATGGCATCGAGCGGTTCCTGCACGGTCTGGAAATTGACCTGCATCGCCTGGTCATAGAACAGGCGCCCG
>NZ_APCQ01000149.1:0-5423 GCF_000410615.1 Novosphingobium sp. B-7
ACCGTGGTGCGCGCCCGCATGCCCTGCGCACGGCCAGCGCCCTTGCCCTCTGCCTTGCCGGCGCCGCCCTGCCCGTCCTGGCGCATGCGGCCACCGCCGAACCGGCGCCGGAGCCGGCCCCCGCGCCGGTGGCAGACCCCACGCTGACCAGCACGCTCGACCAGATCGTCGTCACCGCGCAAAAGCGCAAGACCGACCTGCAGAAGACGCCGATCGCCATCTCGGTGCTCAATGCCCAGGCCCTGGCCGATCGCCACATCCAGTCGCTGGTCGATCTGCAATCAGGCGGCGTGCCCAGCCTGCGCGTCGCCCCGTTCTATTCGCGCAATTCGGCGCTGATCATGAACATTCGCGGCATCGGCGTGCTGTCCGACAGCAACCAGCCCGCGCGTGACCAGGGCGTGGGCGTCTATGTCGACGGCGTCTATCTCGGCCGCGCCCAGGGCCTGGGCACCGCGCTCTATGACATCGAGAACATCGAAGTGCTCAAAGGCCCGCAAGGCACGCTGTTTGGCCGCAATACCGAAGGTGGCGCGATCAACATCGTGACCAAGAAGCCCAGCGGCGAATTCCATGCCAATGCCCTGGTCGGCGCCGGCAACTATGGCAGCTACAAGGGCGAGCTGCATGTCGATCTGCCCAAGTGGGGCAACCTGGCGGCCAAGATCGATGGCGTGGTGTCGCACCGCGATGGCCTGGTCAAGAACCCGCTGGCCGGGCAGACCGATTTCAACTTCTACACCAAGCGCGGCCTGCGTGGCGAAGTGCTGTGGACGCCCACGCCCGATTTCAGCGCCGACTATGCCTATGACACGTCATACGACGCATCGAGCCCGCTCTATGCCCAGACGGTGAGCGCCGGCACGCTCAAGCGCCCGGTGGCCTATCCGCTCGAACCCAACCGCGTGGGCGTGGCCGCCGTCGGCGTGACGCAGCAGCCCAGCGTGGGCAAGACCCATGGCCACCGCCTGCTGCTGGAATGGCACCTCGACCCGCACCTTCAGGTCAAGTCGATCGCCTCATACCGTGAACTGACCCAGTCGCAGTATGACAACGGCTCGGCCACGACCAGCGCGATCAGCGCCACCGGCAACTTCACCGGCGCCAAGTTTTCGCGCTACAGCCTGGCCCAGTTCCGTCAGAATCAGGCGAGCGAAGAGCTGCAACTGCTGGGCGATTATGACCGCGTGAAGTTCGTGGCCGGCGCGATGTGGTATCAGGAAAAGGTGCAGGACAACGCCCAGGCGTTCTACACCATGGCCTTCTCCGATGCCGCCGGCAGCGCCACCACGGTGATCCCCTATGTCAGCTATGATGGCATTACCATCGACCGCGCCAGCCATGTCACCACCACCAGCGTGGGCGTGTTCGGCCAGGGCACCTATACCCCCGATCTCGCCGGTGACATCTTTCACCTGACATTGGGTGCGCGCTGGACGCACGACAAGAAGGAAGGCTCGCTGTTCACCGTCAACGGCGCCACGCCTTCGGTCAACGGCGTCACCGCGCCGCGCCTGCTCGACGCCAGCTGGTCACGCGTCGATCCGATGATCAACCTGGCGATCGACGCCAGCGAAGACGTGCATCTCTATGGCAAGTGGAGCACGGGCTACAAATCGGGCGGCGCCAACTCGCGCTCACTCACCTATGCCCCGTTCAATCCCGAAACCGTCTCGATGTTCGAACTGGGCGCCAAGACCGAATTCTGGGACAAGCGCGCCCGCTTCAACGTGGCCGCCTACACCGGCACCTACAAGAACATCCAGCTCGATTTCAGCGCCAACTATCTGCAGTATGATGCCCAGGGCAACCTGCTCAACACCACCCGCACCACCACCGAAACCCACAATGCACCGGGCACCGGGCGTCTCAAGGGGATCGAGGCCGATTTCACGGTCAAGCCCATCCCGCAGCTGACGCTGGGCGCCAGCTATGCCTATACCAGCGTCAAGATCCCCAATACGTCGAACCCGTTTCCGCAGGCCAACGGGGTGATCATCACCACCCCGATCCCGATCTACCAGGTCTATACGCCCAAGCATGCCGCCAGCGGCACGGTGGACGTCACCCTGCCGGTGGCTGCAGCGGAACTGCGCCTGCATCTCGATGCCAACTATGACAGCGGGTTCTACGCCAACTACGTCGATCCCGGCTTCAATACCGCCACGGGCGCCGTTACCCTGGCCCAGCCCAAGGGCGATGCCAGCGTGACGTTCAATGGCCGCATCGGCCTGGCTGACATTGCCCTGGGCGAAAACGGCGCCACGATGCAGGTCTCAGTCTGGGGCCGCAACATCTTCAACGAACAGCATATGTTCTACAAGGCGGCAAGCGCGCTGGTCGGGACTTATGGCTTCTTCAACGAAGCGCGCACCTGGGGCGTGGAAGCACAGGTGCGGTTCTGATGCGCCGCACCCATCTTGTCGCCTGGGCTCTCGGGCTGGTCCTGGCGGCCAGCCCGGCGCTCGCCCCGCAGACACTGGCCCGCGCCCACGATGCCATCGCCAGCCGTAGCGATGCCGCCACCCTGCTGGTCGATTGGCAGGCCAGCGGCCCGGTCGATGTCTATCTGGCGACCCGCCCCGACGCCCCGCTGGCCAACGCGCGGCCCGTGGCGCGCGCGGTGCGCAGCGGCCATGCGAAGGTGTGGGCCGCAGCCACGCCGCGCCCCTATGTGCTGCTGCGCGACCGGTCCGATGGTCGCGTCACCACGGTGGCCGAACGCATGCTGCCCCTGGCACAGGGATCGAACTTTCGCGATCTGGGTGGCTATCCGGCTGCCCATGGCAAGACAGTGCGCTGGGGCCTGATCTATCGGTCGGGCGCCACGCCGCTGCTATCGCCGGCCGATATCGCCATGGTGCGCGGCCTCGGCCTGACCACGATGGTCGACCTGCGCTCTGACGAGGAACGCCGCCTGGCACCCACGCGCTTGGCTGGCCAGGTCCACCAGGACGCCGTGCCCTATTCGATGATGGCGCTGTTTGCCGGCAACCACGGCAAGGTCACCGGCAATGGCGGGAAGCTCTATCGCCAGTTTCCCACCCTGCTGGCGCCGCAGGTGCGCCTGGTGTTCGATCGGCTCAAGGCCCATGCCGGCCCGATCGAATACAATTGCTCGGCCGGGCAGGATCGCACCGGGTTCATGACCGCGCTGATCCTGTCGGCGCTGGGCACCCCGCGCGCGGTGATCCTCCAGGACTATGACCTGTCTACCGCGCTGCGCCGCCCGGAATGGGAAATGCCCCGGATCGATGCGGCCACCGCCGCCAGCGATCCGGTCGCCAGGCTGTTTGCCGGCTATCAGGCCAACCCGGCGATGGCCCGGCCGCAACCGCTGCACGATCCCGATGGCCGCACGTTCCTCGCCAGCGCGCTGGACGAGATCGACACGCGCTATGGCTCGGTCGAAGGGTATCTGGACAAGGTGGCTGGCGTCAGCGCCGCGGATATTGCCGCACTGCGCAAGGCCTATACCGAATAGGCCAGATCGCTGGCCGGGGGCGGCGCATGGCGCGCTGCCCCTTGCCACCAGGCCAGCCCCAAGAGCAGCCAGCCGCAGCCGAGCAGCAGCGCCCAGGCGCCCATGCCCGTAAGGATCGCGGCGATCACCGCCAGGCCGACCACGGGCGAGACCACATGGAGTGCCAGGTTGCGCCGCGCCGACTTGCGGAAATGCACGAAGACGCACACGTGCAGCAGGGCAAACCCGGTCAGCGCGCCAAAGTTGACCAGCGTAGCCAGGAAATCCAGCGCATCGCGAAACGCCAGCGCCACCACCAGCGACAGGCCCGTCGTGGCCAGCATCGCCACCCAGGGCGTGTTGTGGCGCGGGTGCAACCGAGCAAAGGCGCCGGGCACCTGGCCATCGCGCCCCATGGCATAGAGCACGCGCGCCACGCCCACCTGCATCGGCAGGGCATTGGTAAAGCCCACCATCAGCGCAGTGAACCAGGCGAGCGCCGGCCTGGCCCAGCCCCCCAGCAGCATGCCCGCCACATCGTAATGGGCCGCCTCCAGGCTGGCAAAGTGCCGCCCGGCCATGGCATTGCCCAGAACCCAGGTGGAAAGGCCGAAAAACACCGTGGCCAGCGCCAGCACCGCCAATATCGCCCGGCCCAGCGTGCGCCCGCTGCGATCGGCAGTATCTTCCGCCAGGGTCGATACCGCATCAAAGCCCAGGAAGCTCAGCACACAGACCGAGGTGCCCGCCAGCACCCCGCGCCAGGGCAGCGGATCGGCCCAGACCGGTGCCGGCGAAAACGCCTGCTCCGGCCCCAGGAAGACAATGCCCGCGCTCACCAACAGGGTGGTGATGGCAATCTGGCTGATGACGCTCACCGCATTGAACACGCTGGTCGAGCGAATGCCGAACCAGTTGACCACGGTGGTGAATGCCAGCAGCGCCACGATCCACACCGCGCGGTCGACACCCGGCATCAACTGGCCCAGCGCCACGGCCATGATCACATAGACCAGCGAGGGGATGAGCAGGTAATCGAGCAGGATCATCCAGCCGCCCATGAATCCGGCAAACGGCCCCAGCGCGGCGCGGGCAAAGCCATAGAGCGATCCTGCGTTGCGCACCTCGCGCACCATCACGGCATAGCTGGTGGCGGTGAACGCCATGCACAGCCCGCCCAAGAGATAGGACAGCGCGATCAGCCCGTGGGCCTTGCCCCAGACCACGCCCAGCGTATTGAGCGGCGCCGATGGCGCAATCAGCGCCAGGCCATAACCGATGAGGTGCCAGAACCCCAATCGGCCCTGCAGCCCAGCTCCTGTGCCGGCCCCATCAGCCATGCGCAAAGCCTTCCAGCACATTGGCCACGTTGGTGCCGATGTCACCCACGGCATAGCCGCCTTCCATCACGAACAGCGTAGGCAGGCCCAGCGCCGCCACCCGCGCCCCGATGCGGGTGAAATCGGCGCTCGCCAGCTTGAAATGGCTGATCGGATCGCCGGCAAAGGTATCGACCCCCAGCGACACCACCAGCGCCTGCGCGCCGAATGCCGCGATGGCCGCGCAGCCTGTATCGAGCGCGGCCAGATAGGCTCCGGCCGCCGTGCCCCAAGGCAATGGCAGGTTGAGGGTGCACCCCTGCCCGGCGCCGCTACCGGTCTCATCGGCAAAGCCGGCAAAGAACGGGTATTCCACCGCCGGATCACCGTGGAGCGAGGCGAAGAACACGTCGGCGCGGTCATAGAAGATCGCCTGCGTGCCGTTGCCATGGTGATAGTCGACATCGAGCACCGCCACTGTGGCCACCCCGGCATCGCGCATCGCCTGCGCCGCGATCGCGGCATTGTTGAGATAGCAAAAGCCGCCCATCGCGCGCGGGCCCGCGTGGTGTCCAGGCGGGCGGCACAGGGCAAAGGCGGCGCGCTCTCCGCCCAAGACCGCCGCCGCGCCGGTCAGCGCG
>NZ_KE148352.1:0-254 GCF_000410615.1 Novosphingobium sp. B-7
GGGCCAGCAGGCGCGGCGCCTCGGCGGCGTGGAACGCGGCAAGGCCGGCACTGTCGAGCGGCGGCAATGGCGCGGCCAGGGCGGTCTCGAGCAGGCCTGGCGGGTTGTGATCCAGCTCCAGATAGAGCAATCTCTCGCCCGCCGCCTGGCGCCGCGCCGCGATCATCGCCTCGGCCTCCTGCCCCAGCAACGCGGGGGTGAAGCGATCGAACGTGGCAAAGAACTGGTCGTGCCCGCTGATGGTAGGGGCGCCC
>NZ_KE148352.1:441-7419 GCF_000410615.1 Novosphingobium sp. B-7
AGAGCGCGCCTGACAGGTGATTGTGCAGATCGCCGCCTTTGGGCATGCGGTGCAGGAACAGCCGCAATTCACCCGGATCGCGTGCGGCCTTGGCCATGATCGCCGCAACCTGCGCGCTGCGCGTGGCACTGCCAGCAAGCGGACGCGCCGCGACGGGCGCCGCGCTGCCCAGGGCCAATGCCATGCCGGCCAAGGCCAGCGACACCGTGGCGCGTCGGTGGGTCACCGGGTGCCGTTCATGGCTGGGCCGCATCGGGCACGCTGTCACGATAACGGACCCAGTCGGCAAGCAGACGGTGCACCACCACCGCGCCCACGCGATAGTTCGCCTCGTACGCCGCCACCTGCCCCGGCCCTTCGTCACCCACGCTGGCGAGCGGCGAATGGCCCGGCGGCGGCATCGACGGATTGCTGGCGCTGCGCAGCACCATCACCCGCTTCATGTCGACCAGGCCAGCTTGGCTGGCGGCGAGCATGGTGCCGGCCATCAACTGGCTTTCCATGTTGGTCATCACAAAGCGGCCTTGGCCGTGGGTCCACAGCTTGACCCAGTCGCGCGCCCACTGCGTGCGCCCGGCGCCGTGCCAATAGCGCAGCGTGCCCAGCGCTTCGCCCATCAGCACGAACGGTGGACGCTGCGCCTGGGGAAAGCCTTTCCATTGCGCGCGCGCGGCCTTGAGCGCCGGTGTATCCGGGATCGGTGTGTCCTTGCTCAGCGCAAAGGCCCAGTTCGCCAATCCCTGGTTGAGCGGCACGGCCATGCCCAGTGAACCGGTATCGCTCATCCCGGCAAAGCTGTCTGCCGCCTGCGGCAATTGCCCGGGCGCCTTGGCGCCGATCGCGAACAGGCCATAAGGCCAGCCTTTGGGCACCTCGCTCTCGGCAAATTCGCGCAATGCGTCGCCGCTCACCACCCAGCGCGCCCAAGCCGCGCTGCCGACCGAGGCGACCTGCGGATCGACGCCGGAAATGCCGGTAAACAGCCAATACGTGTGGGTGAAATCAAAGCGCGGATCGAGCAGCAGCGCCATCAGCTGCACCTCTGGCGTCACCACCAGCGAATGCGCGTCGCCCCAGACCATGCCGTAGAGGCCAGCCGCATTGCGGCGCAGCGGGTGCAACGCGCCACGCACCGGGATCACCTCGTCCAAATGCTCCCGCTCGGCCCAGAGCTGAAACTCACCCGGGGCATCGCCAATGTCGGCGCCCGGTTCGAAGTTGGCGATGACCATGACCTTGACCGGGATCGGCTGCACCGCCGGCACGACCGGAAGCGCCGGCTCCGCCGCGCGCACGGCAGGCGCAGCGGCAAAAAGGCCCAGGGCCAGCGCCGCGCAGACCGCACGGCTTCTGGCCACAAGCCTTTTCCTGCCCCCGGCCGGCCTGCCGGAGAGTCTTGCCGTGATACGCCCCAAAACACGTTCCCTGAATGATATTTTGTGTCTGGAACTTGCTAAAGGACATAGTGTGTTGCAATCAATCACAATGAATTTGACAGAGCGTTGCAAAAATTAGAGAGCCCTAGATGCCAGCGTTTTCCCGCTTCCTGCGCTATTTCATGACCGTTGGCCGGCTTGGCTCGATCCGAAAGGCGGCCGACGAGCTCAATGTCTCGGCCTCGGCCATCGACCGCCAAATCCTTAATGCCGAGGCGGAACTAGGCATGCCGCTGTTCGAGCGCCTGCCCACCGGCCTGCGCCTGACGGCAGCAGGTGAAATCGTCATGGCGGCCGGCGCCCGCTGGCAAAAGGGACTGAGCGAGGTCCGCGCCCAGATCGAGGATCTGCGCGGGCTCAAGCGCGGGCATGTGACGTTGGCGATCATGGACGCGCTGACCAAGGGCTATATCCCCGCGCGCCTCCGCGCGATCCAGAACCGCTATCCCGGCATTTCGGTGGATGTGCGGGTCATGGCCAACGAACACATTCGCGGGGCGATCGCCAGTGGCGAGGTGGATTTCGGCATCTGCTTTGATCCGCAGACGTTTCGCGATCTCACCGTGCTGGCCTATGCCAACATTCGCCTGGGTTTCGTCGTGCCGGCCGATCATCCGTTTGCGCGGCAAGGTTCCGCCCGGTTTTCCGCCTGCGCCGGCATGCCGATGATCCTGCCCGCCCCGCCACTCGCGGTGGCCCAGCAGGTCCAGGTGCTGGCCGGAACATCGAAGATGCCGCTGGATCGCAAGTCTTCGTCGGACAATATCCAGATGATCACCTCGCTGGTGCTGGAAGGGGTCGGCATCGGCCTGTTGACCTCGCTCGACGTCGCCAACGAAGTGCGCGCTGGCCAGTTGGCGTTCGTGCCACTCACCGATCCGGTGCTAAAGCCGATGACGCTGGCGCTATGTACCGCCACATCGCGCGCCACGTCTTATGCCGCCGATGTCGTGCTGCAGGAAATCCAGAACAGCTTTGCCGCGCTGGACTATATGGACCCGAGTTGAGCAAGCCTGTAAGGGCGGCTTCTTCGAATCGGGGGCCGCCGCATCGGCAGGCATCCGCCACCAGACCTTCCCTTTCCACGCGGACATGCGCCATGACCCAGCCGGTTTTCGATTATATCGCCTATGACGATTTCCTGGCGATCGTGCTCACGCTGTCGCAAACCGTGGGCACGGGTGACTGGAAGCCGGATTTCGTCGTCGGCATCGGCCGCGGCGGCCTGGTACCGGCGGTTTACATGAGCCAGATTCTCAACGTACCGATGCTGTCGATCGACCAGTCGGCCAAGGTTCCCGGTTTTGCCGATGAACTGCTGGTCAAGTTGGCCACGATGACCAAGGCCGGCCAGCGCATCCTGATCATCGATGACATCAACGATTCCGGCCGGACCATTGCCCAGGTCCGCCGCCTGCTGCGCGCGCACGACACGGTGGAAGACAATCTGCGTTTTGCGGTGATGATCAACAACGCGGTGTCGCAGGAAACGGTCGACTATGCGGTGCAGACGATCGATCGCACCACCGACAAGCGCTGGTTCGTGTTCCCGTGGGAAGCGGTTGCCACCGCCGAAACGCTCACCGGCCAGGCGAACGAAGTGCCCGAGCGCCTGGCCTGACCTGGGCCGCCCGGTTTACTTGCCCACCAGCCGCGCCAGCATCGTTTCCATTTTCGGCACGTCGATCGCCAGCACCACGTCCTGCGCCTGTTCGCCCAGGCCGGGATGATAGGCTTCGTCCCAGCTCAGCGTGTCGCCATAACCGGCGCCTTGCTGGCTTTCGAAATCTATCCATAGCCTGCGGTGCGTGGCAACCACGGCGGGATCGAGCCAGACTGCGGCGGCAATCTCGTCCCACAGCGGAAAGCCGGGCTCCAACTGCTTGATAAAGCGATCGACACCCGTGCGCGCAGCCTGGCCCAGCCGGGCGATCAGGGCCGGGCTCAATTGCGTCGCCGTCGACGGATCGACCGGCACCATGGTGATCTTGCGCCAAGGCGATCGCGCCATGATGCTGGCTGCTTCGGGATCGAAGCGAATGTTGAACTCGCGCCGGGGGTTGTTGACGAACTCACGGGCGAAATCGGCCGCCGCGCGGTTGTTCAGCACCTGGCGCGGGGCAAGGCTGCCGCCCATATAGACCAGTTCCTTGGCCAGGCCGGCAAAGGCGGGATCGAGCCGCTGCGCCAGGGCCAGGTTGGTCATCGGGCCGCAGGCAACGATGGTGATCTGGCCGGGATACTTGTGCACCATGCGGATCAGGAAATTGGCGGCGATCTCGTCGGTGGCATGGGTTTTGGGGTTGCCGCCGGGCAGGTCCACGGCATCGAACGGGCCGTGATAGGGCGGCGGGGTTTGCTGCGTGTCTTCCACCCAGCGTTTCATGAACGCGCCCTTGAACACCAGCGGACCGTGCGCCTGCTCCCATCGCTCGGTCGCTACCTCCGAATTGAGCAGCGGAAACGTGGCGCCCGCCACCACCGGCACATCGGTGCGGCCGATCCATTCCAGCCCGCGCAGCGCCTGCGCCGTCACGCGGTTGGCCCAGGCATTGCCAGACACCGTGGTCAGGCCCAGCACCTCCACATCGGGCGATGAAAGCAGCATGACCTGCATCAGGCCAAAGCCATCATCGTCGATGATCACCTTGCGGCGCTCCGGCGCGGCGTGGGCGGCGCTGGCCACCAGCAGCAGCACGCTTGCTGCCAAAAGGCGCGCCGCGCCCTGCTTAATGCGCTGCAACAGCATAGGCATCGATATCCTTGATATGGCCGGCAATCACTTCTTGCGGCAGGAATGACCCAGCAAAGCTGTTGCGCGCCAGCTGCGTCAGTTGTTCATTCGACAGGCCGCGCGCCCGCGCCACGGCGAGGTAGTTGTCGACCACGTAACCGCCAAAATAGGCCGGATCATCGGAATTGACCGTGGCCGCAAGGCCCAGGGCCAGCATGCGATCGAGCGGATGATCAGCCAGGTCTTCCACGACGCACAGCTTGTGGTTCGACAGCGGGCACACCGTCAGCGTCATGCCCTGCGCGGCCAGGCGGGCGACCAGGCCTTCGTCTTCCAGCGCGCGGTTGCCGTGATCGATACGGTCGACATGCAAAAGGTCCAGCGCTTCGTGCACATAGGCCGGCGGGCCTTCTTCCCCTGCATGGGCCACGCGCTTGAGGCCTTTGGCGGCCGCAGCGGCAAAGACCTGCTCGAACTTGCGTGGCGGATGCCCCACTTCCGAGGAATCCAGCCCCACGGCCGTGATCTGGTCCAGCCAGGGTTCGGCCATGGCCAGCGTGGCAAAGGCCGCATCTTGCGAGAGATGGCGCAGGAAGCTCATGATCAGGGCGCTGGTCATGCCGTGGCGCGCCTGCGCCTCGGCCATGGCCGAAAGCAGGCCTTCGATCACTTCGGCAAAGGGCACGCCGCGATCGGTATGGGTCTGCGGATCGAACATGATTTCGGCGTGGCGCACGCCATCGGCCGCCGCGCGATCGAAATAGGCCATGGCCAGATCGTGGAAATCCTGCCGGGTCTGCAACACACCGGCACCGGCATAATAGATATCGAGGAAATCCTGGAGGTTGGAAAAGGCATAGGCCGCGCGCACGGCCTCCACGCTGGGGTAAGGTAGCGCGATGCCATTGCGCTTGGCCAGCGCAAACATCAGCTCCGGTTCAAGGCTGCCTTCGATGTGCAGGTGCAGTTCCGCCTTTGGCAGGCCGCGCACAAAGGCTTCAAGATCAACCACACAATGCTCCTTCCTGGCGCGCGGGGGCGGCGCGCTTGTCCCACGCGCATTCGCCCATGATCCAGGTTTGCGCAACCACCCTGTCATCCCCCAGGATCTGCATGGCAAAGAGCCGCTCAGCCAGGCTCGCCCCGGCGCAGCGCCGTGCCAGCAACGGGGTTGCTGCCGCATCCAGCACCACGAAATCTGCCTCTTGCCCCACCGCCAGGGCGCCCACCTTGTCAGCAATATGCAGCAGCCGCGCGCTGCCCGCCGTGGCAAGGTAGAGCGCCCGGAACGGATCGAGCCGTTCTTCGCGCGCCAAGGCCGCCTGATAGGCCTGCCCCTGGGTGTAGAGCATGGAAAAACTGGTGCCGGCGCCAATATCGGTGCCCAGGCCCAGCTTTACCCCGTGCCGGTCTGCCTGGCCAAAATGAAAGAAGCCCGATCCCAGGAACAGGTTGGACGATGGACAAACGGCAATCCCCGCCCCGCTTTGCGCCAGGCGCGTGCACATGGCGTCTGACAGGTGGATGCCGTGGGCAAACACGCTGCGTTCGCCCACCAGGCCAAAGCGATCATACACGTCGAGGTAATCGCTGGCCTGGGGAAAGCGAGCTGCCACCGCCGCGCACTCGTGGCGGTTTTCCGCCAGGTGGGTGTGCAACAGCACATCCGGGTGCGCGGCGAGGAGCGCGCCGGCCATGGCGAGTTGCGCGTCGGAGGAGGTTAACGCAAAGCGCGGGGTGATGGCATAAGACAAGCGCCCTTTGCCCGCCCAGCGCTCGATCAGCGCCTCGGTCTCGCGGCGGGCACTTTCCACGGTGTCTTTGAGGCCATCAGGCCCGAGGTCCATCAACACCTTGCCCGTCGCCACGCGCATCCTGCGGGCCAGCGCTGCTTCGAACAGCGCATCGACCGAACCTTCGTGGACGGTGGGGAACACCAGCGCCGATGTGGTGCCATGGCGCAGCAGTTCGTCGAGGAACGCCGTGGCCAGGGCATCGGCATGGGCCCGATCGGCAAAGGCCTTTTCGGCGGGAAAGATGTGCCGCTCCAGCCAATCGAGCAGCTGTTCGCCGTGCGAGGCAATGCGATCCATTTGCGGATAGTGCACATGGGCATCGATGAAGCCGGGCACGATCAGGCCTGCGATCGGCGTCACCGGCACATCGGCAAAACGCGCAGCCAACATGGCATGATCGCCGCGTGCGACGATGATCCCGTCTTCCACCACCAACAGGCCATCGGCGTGGTAGGCGACGGCATCGGGCGTGTGCAGCGGATCATCGCCCACGCTCAGGATTTCGCCACGAAAGGCGCGCAGGTTACCCAAGGATCGAAACTTTCTCTTTCTTTTCGGCCGCTTCCTGCGGCAATTGAAGAAGCTGTGCCAAGACCGCAATCGCGATCACGTCCGGCTCCTTGCCGGTGATACCGGCCATGCCGATCGGGCAGGTGAGCCGGCCGGGCGTGGTTGCATCCAGGCCTTCGGCTTGGAGACGCGACACGAAGCGCGCCCGCTTGGTGGCCGAGCCGATCAGGCCGACGAAGCCAGGCGATGGCCGCTGCAGCGCGGCGCGGGTCAATTGATAGTCCAGCGCATGATCATGCGTCAGGATCACGATCGCCGCTTCCGCCGGTGCCTCGGTCACGCAGGTGGCGATCGCGTCTTCCGGCACGATGGTGACACCGTCCAGGCTTTCGAACATCGGCCGGGTATCGAACCAGCACAGCCGCAACGGCAGGCCAGCCATGTGGCGGGCGATCGCCTGGCCCACGTGGCCTGCACCAAACAGATAGACCGGCCGCCGCCA